>CALQCP020000001.1 GCA_943329105.2 Chitinophaga pinensis
CCGCTGTGGATCACCGTGGCATGGCTCGGTAGCCCCGATCACGGAACAATTCTTGTTGGATACATCGCCAGCGCACTGATGGCGGGCACATTCCTTGCCATCGGTGCATTCCTCTCCGCGTTCACCAAGAACCAAGTGATTGCCTTTGTGCTCAGTGGTGTGGCATGCTTCTTGCTCATGGTCATCGGCTTCCCCATGCTGCTTGACTTTGTCAGTGGCTGGCTGCCGCGCACCGCGGTGGAGGCCATTGCCGCGATGAGCGTCTTGACGCACTTTGAAAGCATGATGCGCGGAGTCCTTGACGGCCGCGATGTTCTGTATTTCGTGTCAGTATCGGCAGCGTTCTTGTTCTTGAACGGGATCGTGGTCGAATGGAAGAAGGCGGAGTAGCACCCATGGCAGCACGCACCGAAACTCGACGTAATGCACTCTTGACTATCGCCGCTGTCGCAGTGGGCGTAGTAGCGCTGAACACCGTGATTGACATCACCGTACCGTTCCTGCGCGCTGACTTAACGCAAGACCGGCTGTACAGCACCAGCAAGGGAGTTGATAGCACCCTCGCCACACTTGATGAGCCAGTGCGTATTGATTACTTCTGGACGCAAGAGGGTTCAAAAGATCAACCGCTGATTCGCGCGCACGGGCAGCGGGTGCGCGAGTATCTGGAAGAACTCCGGCAGCGCTCCAATGGCAATCTGGAAATTCGATTCATTGACCCGGAGCCGTTCAGCGAAGCGGAAGATGAAGCACGTGCAGCGGGATTGCCCGCGCTGGCTGTGGATGGCAGTGGTCGAACGCTCACGCTTGGACTGGTTGTGCGCGGGCCCACTGATCGCAAGGAGACGCTGCCCTATCTCTCGCCAGAGAATGAGCCACTTCTTGAGTACGAATTGCTTCGAGCCATTTCTTCGGTTGGTCGCCCCACCAAGCCGAAGTTGGGCTTGCTGAGCAGCATGCCGCTTGAAGGCGGGGCTGATCCGCGCAACCCGATGATGCAGAAGGGGCCGCCAGTGGTGATCCAGCAGCTTGGCGAGCAGGCCGACGTGGTGCCGATTGATGCCACCGCTGACAAGCTTCCCGATGGCATCGCGGCACTGATGATTGTGCAGCCGCGCAAGTTCACTGAAGGCATGCTGCGCGCCATTGACGCATGGGCGATTGCCGGAAAGCCGCTGCTGGTTCTGGCGGATCCATACGCGGAAACCGATAGCGGCCCCGACGCAAGCGCGATGGGTGCCAAGCGCAGCGGTACCACCTATGACATGGGCCCGCTCCTCAATGCGTGGGGCGTGGACATTGCCAAGGACATGGTGGTTGGTGACATCACTCATGCCACGCGCATTCGTGCCCCTTCCAAGAATGGTGGCATGCGTGAACTTGATTACCCAGCATGGCTGTCCATGACGCGGGAAACATTTACTGCCAACGACCCATTGGTCGGCGGGCTACAGGCGCTGAACTTCATGAGCGCTGGGGCCATCGTCCAAGTTCCCGGCAGCATGTCAAAGGTAGAGGCACTAGTTCAAACCGGCGAGAAATCGCAGATGATTCAAGCACTCAAGCTGGGATTCTTTGGCGACCCTGAACAGCTTCTCAAGGACTTCAAGTCAGATGGCACGCCAAAGATCTTGGCGGCGCGTATCACCGGGGAGATCGTTTCTGCATTCCCGTCTGCAGACGGGGTTGCCTCCAAAGGCAAGGCCAACATCCTGCTGTTTGCTGACGCGGATCTACTTTCAGATGACACGTGGGTCATTGATGATCGCAGTGCTGGAGTCAATGCCGGAAAGCGCGCCATTGCAGACAACGGCCCAATGATTCTCAACGCCGTTGAACTGGCTGCTGGCAATCCCGCGCTGGCGCAGATTCGCGCACGCGGGCAATTCCGGCGCCCCTTCACGGCGGTGGAAGACATGCGCAAAGAAGCAGAAACGACGTTCATTGCGCGCGAGAAGGAATTGCAAGAAGAGATTCAGCGCACCGAATTGCAAATCGGTGAATTGCAGCGCGAACGTACCGCGGAAGGTGTGCAACAGATCGTTCTGACACCGGAACAAGCGCAGCGCATTCAGGAACTGCAGACGCGCATGACAGCCGCGCGCAAAGAACTGCGGCAAGTGCAACATGATCTTCGGCGCGATGTTGAACTGCTGGGCACCCGTATTCTTGTGCTCAATGCAGTGGTGTGGCCGCTTGCCGTGGCCATCATGGCGCTCGCTTGGTACATGGTGCGCGGACGCACCAGCCGCCGGGAGGCAGTGCAGTGAGCCAGGGACTCATGCGACGAAATGCAGTCATTGGAATCGCTGCTGCAGCGATAGCTCTCGTTGGAGCGGCATTCCTCATGGCGCGTAGCCGCGACATGACTCCCGAGCGCGCGCGTGGTTCCGCGCTGGTGACCGGCCTGGAATCGCGCGCTGCTGAGATCGGCGCCATTGAGTTGCTGCGCGGCAATGCAACCGTGCGGATCGAACGGCTTGCTGGCGATCGTTGGGTAGTTGCCACGAGCGATGGCTACCCAGCGCGAACAGAACTGGCGCGGGCACTGTTGGTGAGTATCGGCAACTTGACGATTGATGATCGGATGACTGCAAAGAAGGATCGACACAATGAGCTTGGGCTTGCGTGGCCCGATGAGTCAGGGAAGGCGCGCTTGGTTCGGTTCTTGGCCGCCACGCCGGGCGCTGCACCAGTCGCAGAGGTCATTCTTGGCGACGAGCGATTTGCTCCGGACGCAGTATTTGCGCGGCTACCCACGCAAGATCAAACATGGCGCGCGCTTGGACGCGTCCAGGTTCCCGCAGATGCACTGGCATGGATTGATCGCACATTGGTGTCACTACCGAACGGCGAAACATTGTCCGCATCGATCGCCGGACTCACCGCGACGCCAAGCCCGAACGACCCGGGTCCGCAACCGGGAATGCCACGCATGCCTTGGGGCATCGCTGTGATTGAACCCGAGCGCGAACACTGGAGCGTTGAGCAAGTTGACTCGGCAAAGACCGGGCTTCCGTCTTTCTTAGAGCGCCTGGAAATCGATGGAGTCCGACGCGCGCGCACCGATATCGCCCCGGAACCACAGTGGTCGCCAAGCTTTGACACGCGCGCCGCGCTGCTGACCCTGAACGGGCACGCCGAGGCCGACGGTGTGTGGTTCACGCTGAGCGTGCTGCCGCGCCCGGGAGCACCATTGCCAACCCCCGCCAAACGTGATGGCGACCCTTTCGTGCCAGATTGGTCCGCACTGTCAGAAGCCTGCGACGGCTGGGAGTACAAGATGCCAGCGTGGAAAGCTGACACGCTGCGGCGGATGCGCGCCCCGGCGCAGGATCCCGGCGCAGAGCCAACCACGCTCGAACCGAGCACCTTGGGCGACCCGCGACGCTGATGCCGGCGACCCGCGATGCTTGACTCGGGCACTCCGGGACGCTGAACGGCGCTGCGCGTGGCGACGCGCGGACCGCCGCTGCGCGAAATGCGTGCTTCCCGGACCTCACTGAGCATTTCCGCGGAATCACACCGAAACTTTTTAGCAAATGAACCTGAAATGTCGGGAAGACCTGGAACGTCCTTGACTCGTGCCCTCGGACTCCCAATGGTGTTCTCGGATACATGCTGGGCTTGCCAACAACGTGCGTTGCGGGAAAGGGTGCCTGGCTGACTGGAGGGCACATGGGCAAGGCTATTCGTCATCATTTGCGACCCATGGTGTATGGCAGCCTGGTGGGCCTTGCCTTCGTTGCTGGTCTGGTCATGGTGGTGCGCGACCTTCGCCTTGATCGGGCGCCACAGTCAACCGGCACCGCACTACAAGCCCGTACCACGTCCGATACGGATGCTGTCGATGCACCACAAACTGCCCTGCTCTTGCGAGACGCAACACGAGCAACTCGCGATGATGTGACAAACGCGGTGACTCCGGTGTTGCAACACACTGAAGCCTTGACCCATCGACCTGGCGTTGTTGCCGCCATCCTTCGTAATGACACCGCGCTGCTCCGGCAAATTGCCAACGAAGAAATTCGCCGCTCAGGCGCAGTGGATGCACTGGCATTTGTGGACGCAGACGGTCGGCTCTTGGCGGTCAATTCGGTGGACATACACGGCACCCCATTTCCAGCAGCGCGCATTGATCTACTGATGAAACAGGACGTTTCCCAGCGTCCGGTGGTGAGTGCTTGCCTCCATTCGGATTCCCCGGTTCCAATTCTGGAATTTCAAACGTCTTGCGATTTCACCAGGATCTTGTGGGATTCCACCGGACTCTCCGTCGCGTGCAGCGCGCCAGTCATCGACGAAACCACCGGCCGCTGCGTTGGGTTAGTCACCACGCGCATTCGATTCGAACGGATTGAGGCTCTGATTGAGAGCGAAGAAACGCCCGGGATCGACTTGGTCATGGTGGACGGCACCGGCCATGCCCTTGATGAACACGTGCAACGTGGTGAAGTTGGAATCACCATTCCGCCTACGGCGCTTGCTGGCCTCGTTGGATCGTTGGATGGATCAGAAGCACAGTGCTCAAGCGTTTCCACATCCGGACAGATGGCGTGCGCGTTCCCACTGAGCGGACTGCGCACCGTCAAGGGCGGCAACGTATTTGTCATCGGCGTTGCCCAACCACGATTGATCGCCGCCGAAGTTGGTCACGGGCAATTGGTCACTGCGGCCTCAACAGCCATGATTGTTGGCCTTGCAGGCCTTTCAGGCGTGCTGCTGGTGCAAGCTCGCAGCCAACGCAAGGCCAGTCTGACATTGGTCACCGCCCGCAACGATGCGGATGCAGCCAGCCGTTCCAAGACTGAGTTCTTGGCAAACATGAGCCATGAAATTCGCACACCAATGACCGCCATCATTGGCTTTGTTGATCTCCTTGCCGATCACGGCGATGGCCAACCAAATGCACCGACGCGTGATGAGGCGGTAGAGACAATCCGCCGAAATGCGCGCCACTTACTCTCACTGATCAACGATGTCCTTGATCTTTCCAAGATTGAGGCTGGACACATGCGCATGGATCGCCAGCGCGTTCGCACCCTTGACTTGGTACAGGATGCGCTGCGCCTGATGGACGACCGCGCCCGGCAGAAAGGCATTGCACTTCGCCTCGTCATGGATGGCGATGTGCCGGAGTCCATCAGTACTGATCCAACACGCCTGCGCCAGGTGCTGATCAATCTCCTTGGTAATGCAGTGAAATTCACTGATCAAGGCGCGGTCACCTTGACCATGCGGCGGCTTGACGATGCGCAGGACAAACTCGCATTTGAAGTGGCCGATACTGGCATCGGCATGACACCCGAGCAACTTTCGCGCCTGTACCAACCGTTTGTGCAGGCCGACACTTCCACGACCCGTCGATACGGCGGCACTGGCCTTGGGCTTGCCATCACGCGGCGCTGCATCGACATCATGGGTGGTGCCATTTCCGCGCGCAGTGCACCAGGTAGCGGCACTACCTTTGAATTCACCATCGACACCGGTGACCTCACCGGCATTCCAGCGGCACGCCTCCGTTCCACCGAAGCGAAAGAAGGCAACGGCGTACTTCGACTTCCGTCTGCAGCTCGACAGCCACTCTCCGGTATTCGCGTCTTGCTCGCCGAAGATGGAATTGACAATCAACGACTGATCCGCTTTCACCTGGAACGCGCCGGTGCGCATGTGGAAATTGTGGACAACGGGGCCAAAGCAGTTGAACGGGTTCAGGATTCCTCACGGATGAACCGGCATGATGTGATTCTCATGGACATGCAGATGCCCGTCATGGACGGCTACGAAGCGGTACGTCGCCTGACCGCCGCTGGTACACGCACGCCAATCATTGCGCTCACCGCGCATGCCATGGCGGGCGACCGGGAAAAGTGCTTGGAAACCGGCTGCCACGATTACCTGTGCAAGCCCGTCGATGCGCGCGCGCTGATTGCCGCCATTCGGCACGCGATTGCTCCTGGTGCAACTGAATGCACCATGCTCCGGCGTCCGGATGATATGCCGAGCGCGTTGCTGAATCGGTTGTCCGATCAGGCTCCGCCACACGCGGCCGCGGGTTGACGCTTGCTCGATTGACTGCAGTCCGGCGCACGCACTACCCTACGCGCCATGACTACTAGCCATCCCGTGCGACGTATTGCGATCATCTGTGTTGTTTCGTTGGTGGCATTGGCTGCTGTCGGCTGGTTTGCGCGCGACGTGATTGCCGCATCAATTGCGCGCAGTGTTGCAAGCCGACTACTGGGCGTAAATGTAGAGATTGATTCGGTACACCTTGATGTCTTCGGTCTCGCTGTAGAAGTGAAGGGGTTACGCGTTGCCAATCCTGCAGGCTGGGGCACGCCGCTACTCCTGAACGCCGGAAGCATCGCCGTGCGCGTCTCTGGCGAAAGTACCAGTCAAAAACTCATCGTGGACAGTGTGGCACTGAGTAAGGTGTCTATCTGGTTCATCCGCGACGGAGACAGAAACAACGTCGCCGACGTCGTTGCCAATCTCTCCAAAGGCGATACCAGCGAGCCCAAGGCCGCCGAAACAAAGACAACCCCTGCCATGGATCTCCTGCTGCGTGCCCTGGTGCTCGAAGACGTGAATGTCTATTACACCGAGCGATCAAAGATTGTTGGCGATATTCCGGTGGCTGTCCATCTGCAACGGGTTGAGGTGAAGGACATCGGCGGCAAGACCGCGGGCAAGGGGCTCGCGGAACAACTGGTTGGACAGGTCTTTGAAGCCGTGGTGGTGGCCGTCATGGCCGAATCTGGCAACAACCTGCCGGCCGTGCTGCGCGACCCCATCAACGGAGCCGTTCGATCCGGCGGACGCTTGGGCGCCTCGGCGGTCAACATGATTGGCGAGGCAGCCTCGAAGGGAGGCAGTGCTGTTGGAGGATTGCTGCAGGGCATCGGCGATGCCATCACCGGTGGCAAGAAGGATGGCGGCAAGTAAGGGGTTGGCCGCCATCGACCCGCTGCAAGCATCCTGGCGAGCGCTTTCGCTGAAGTAATCCGGCAGAACTTGCCGATATCCGAACAGCACCCAACCTTTTTAGGAGAATGCCATGCGCATGGACTCGCGCTTCGCTGTCGGAACCGTCATCGCCACCCTTCTGTGCGGCTGCGATGCACCCACTATGCAGTCACGGATTACCGACTCGATCGGCACGCTCTCCCACGTGCAGTCGTCACCGAATCCAGTGGACTCGGAAATCTTCCGCGAGGCACGCGGTATTGCCATCGTCGACGAAACCCAAGCTGGACTGGTGATCAGCGGCGCGGGTGGTGAGGGACTCTTGCTGCGACGCACCAGCACTGGTTGGTCCGCTCCGTGCGCCATCAAGGTGCAAGGCTTCGGAGTCGGCCTCACCATTGGTGGCGAAGGTCGCAGCGTTGTCATTGTGTTCTCCACCGATGCTGCCCTTGATCAATTTGTTGCTGACGGCAGCTACTTCCTCGCGCAGGCGCAGGGCGCATTCGGCGAGGCGTATAGCCGCACCAGCGATCCAGTTCAGAAACGTGATCAAGTGCGCGTCTGGGCTGTCGCCGGCGGCGTCTACGGAACCTGCGCCCTGGGAAGCATCGGCTTCAAGATCGATCACGAAGCGAATGTTGCTGCATACGGCGAAGGCATCACCGAGTGGGACATTCTCGACGGTAAAGCCACCGCACCAGTGGGCATGTCTGCGCTCGCTTCGCGGATCGATCGAATCACCGCACCGGTTGATGTTGGGCCAAAGCAACGCATGCGCACAGAGACAACCCCTGCGGACACGGAAGCCGCCAGCCAGTCCAAAGCGTCATCGGTGCAGGGCGACTGAGCCGCGCTCGAGCCCAGCCCATTCCAGGAATTCACGCATGGCACGCACAGTGCCGGCGAAGTCATCCCCGAATACAACATGACCGGCACCCGGTATCAGCGCTGTGCGGCTTTGTGGCATTTCTGCTGCAAACACACTGAGCATGGATGGATCGGTCACCGCGTCGGCTGTTCCGTACACCACCAATGTGGGTGCACCGACCGCGCCCATGCGACCGCGCAGTCCATCGCTCAGGAACGGCTTGATGGCCTCCACAATCAGCAACGTCTGCGGGCGACGGGCGATCGCCATATCGGCAAACCAACGACGAAACGGCGCTGGCACCATGGGTGGTCGTACAAACACCAAGTTCATCACACGATCGAAATCCTCGGCACTGGCAATATCAAGTGGATTTGCTCCGTCAGCAACGCGGCGCATGAAGTCGTTGACAACCGGCGCCTCCACACCGGCGGGCGCAAGCATGATCAGCCCGTCTACTCGCTGCGGGAACTCGATAGCCAACTCGCAGGCGATCGCCGCGCCCATGGACGAACCCACCATGGTGGCATGATCAATCCGCAGCGCCTTCATAAACGAATCAACCGAGCGTGCGTAAAACACACCATCATGATGCTCACCTTCGTGATACGGATGAGCACCAAAGCCAGGTAGATCCGGCGCAATGGTGTGCCACCCATGCTTGGCGAACGGAGCCGAGAGCTCCATCATGGCGTCCTTACTTGCACCGAATCCGTGCAAGAGCAGCAACACCGGTCCGTCCGCAGGTCCCGAGTCAAGGTACGGCCACTGATAGCCGTCAACAGTGATGTAACGCGACGTGACATCAAGCCGCATGTATGCAACTTGGCGCAATGGAATCACAATGATGCGCGGATCAATCCACCAGCCGTACGCGCCGACCGCTAGCAGTGCCGCCACGCAACAACCCACGCTCAGCAATGCACGACGGACCCACTTACGCACCGTACCTACCGCTGGAATCACGGGGCCTCGCTGCGTATCGTGCCGGCGGAGGCCCTATTTGGAACGGTCTTTCCAGGTGCGCCCTGAATGGCACTCACCGTGGTCAGCAACTTCTGCGCCACTGCACGCTCTGGCTCGCGGGCGACCGCCTGCTCAAACATCGCTAGCGACTCTTCCAAGTGACCCGCATTGTGTGCGCTGGCACCAAGGAACATGTAACCGTCTGCCATTTCTGGATGGCGTCGCACTAAGTCTTCGCCGCACTCACGGAGCCGTCCCCAATCACCAATGCGCCACGCCGCATGGCCGAGGAGCAACATGGTGCGTCCGTGCGGGTCGTTGTCGTCGTGAATGGCCAGCAAGATGTCCCGTGCTTCTTCCGGACGACTCACCAAGATGAGATTGCGAGCCTTCAATCGTGCCAGGTCAGGCCTACCGATACGGCTGGCAAGCACCGGATCTTCAAGTGCCGCAATGGAGCCGTTCCAGTCGCCCTTGGAATAGCGAGCAAACGCCAACTCCTCGATCAATTCTGGCGACGCTGTTTCACGCATGGAAACCCGCTCAAGCAGTTGCGCGCAACGATCATCGTCGCCGCGCATCTTGGCAACATCCGCACGCAACCGATCAATCACTGGGCTGAATTCAAACTTCTTCTCAACGGCGGTCAGGCGCGCGTCTGCCTCGTCATGGCGCCCCATGAGCGTCAGCATCTCAATTTCCGCAGCAACAAAGTGAATCTTGGTTGGCTCCAGCTCAGCAGCCTTGGCATACGAATCCAGTGCCTTGTCATTTTCACGCCAACGCTGATAGACGATGCCCAAGAAGTAGTACGGCTCTGGCTTCTTTGGATCAAGGTCAACAGCCGCTTGGAACGCATCACGCGATTCATCAATGCGGGTCATCTCATGGAGGATGCGCCCACGCAACAGTTGGTAAGAAGACTCCTTGGGGAAGCGAGCGATGGCGCGATCAATGTGTCCAAGTGCCGGCTCAAACTGGCCCGATTGGAACGATTGACGTGCCTGGTCGTATGCAATCTGCGCTCCAGCACGGTCATACCGGCCACGTGCTTCGTTACGAACCTGCTGCGAACGCGGCGCGCCGCAACCCACTGCAAACAGCGTGGTAGCGGCAAGCGATCCTGCCAATAGGCAATGAATGATTGGACGGTTCAATGGTTCGGCTCCTGAGTTGGGCGCAAAGGCTTCTCACGACCAGATTCACGGGGCAACGGCGGCGCCTCAAGATCCGGTAGTGGAAGTGGGTCAAACGGCGAGTAGTCGTCATCTACAGTTGGCGGAATGTCCTTCTTCAAGTCTTCTGGCTTCGGAGGAGTAACCCAACCCTTGGAGTACTTGAAGGTGTCAGACAGCGGAATGCCATTGAATGGCTGGCGCTGTGTTGGATCAAGTAAGTCAATCGCATCAAGCTCCGTGCGGTACTGGTCCTTGTGATCGGTACGGATGGATTCGCGCAGCGCAATCATGGAAGGCGAATTCTTCTGCGTTCGCAGAGCCTGGTCTACATAGTAAAGCGCAGTGGATCGATCGCCTTCCTTCCACGCCTCAAGTGCTTGCAGCTGGTAATTGCCCGCCAAGTGTGATTCAGAGAATGGCAACAAGCCAGCACGTCCACCAACGCGCGCTGCTTCTGATGTTCGAAGCGCCATGTCGCCAGCCTTATAGTCCTGGGCGTCTTCCACCACTGTTGGGGTAATCAAGAAGATGATCTCTTGCTTAATCATCTGGCTTGACGCGCCGCTGAATGCACCCGGAATGAGGTCGCCCAAGCCGGGAATCTGCCGGTTAGTCACCTGCGACTGTTCCTTGAAGAGTCCGCCCAGAATGATCGTCTGCCCGCTCTTCACGCGAACATTGGTCCGGAGCTCTTGGGAGATTTCATCGGGAACGGTTGCTTTGCCGCCGCCTGCGGCATCAATATCCTTAATGCGCGCGGTACTGACCTGCGGTGCAAGTTCCAGCCGCACCATGCCATCCGGTGAAACGAATGGTCGGAAAATCAGTTTCACACCGACATCCAAGTACTTCACTTCCTGCGTGGTACTTGTTTGCGTCTGCGTGGTGGAGAGGTAAGCGATGCGCTCACCAATGAGAACCTGGGCACGCTGCCGATTCAGCACCGTGACCGTGGGCCGCGCCAGCACCGTGGTGTCCACCACTTGATCAAGCATCTGTAAGAAGATGGCTACATCATTGGTCATGATGCCCACCTTGCCGGTCGGTGGCGGCGCACCCGTGGCTGATGGATACAGTGAAGCCTGCGACGCAGTCGACGGAGTTGAAGGCTTCAACAATCCGTCCTTCACATCATCAAACGCCAAGAGCGGTGAAGTGACACTGGAGAAATCAATGTTGCCGACCACGGAGATGTCCATGCCAAAGGCAGTGTCATCAGTGAGGTTCACGGTCAGAATGGTTGCCTCAACGCGCACCTGCTTCGGCGGCGTATCGAGTTCTGCAATCAAGGTCTGAACTTGCGTAATGTTCTCTGGGAAGTCATTCACCATGACTTTGGCGGAGAACGCAAAGCTGTCCGCGCCGCCATTTTCAAGCGTGGGTTGATAGCCAGGCTCAACTTTTCCAAGCGCGACAGCAGAGCCGCCTTCGGTCAAGATTGGCTTTACAAACGCGATCGCATCGTCGGCGGACAGAAATTGCAACGTAAAGACGCGGGCAACGCGATTGCGCTCAGCATCAACTTCGCTTTGCGTCTTTACATAAATGAAGTCACCTTCACGGCTCCAGGCAAGACCGTTGACATTCAGGATGGCGTTGAGCGCATCTTCAAGCGGCACGTCATACAAGTTCACAGTCACCACGCCACGCACTTTGTCGCTGGCCACGATGTTCTGGCGAGCCTTGATGGAAATCAGTTCCAAGAGCTTGGAAACTTCAATGGCTTGCGCGCTGAGTGAGAATCGGCCTTCGCTGGTGACATCTACCTTTGCATCGGGCTTGCGACTGGCGGGCGCAGCAGCGCCAGCACCGGCCGGTGCACCTGGCGTCGACGGTGGCTCCATGGTTGGTGATGGTGGCTTTCCACCCGGCCCAGTGAGCGGAGTCGAAACGCCGCCCTGCGCTGCGTTTGGACCTGGAACGCCCCACACGGTTGGTTTCAGTTCTGCAGTCGGGTCAGCGCCTGGATCATCGGTCGGTGCAGGAGCAGGTGCCGATTGCGCTGTACTTGCCGGACCAACGGCAGCCGAACCTTTGACGGATATTGAACTCACCGGTGCAACGGCTGGAGCTTTCGCGGGTGTACTACTGGGCGTTGCACTGGGCGTCGCACTGGGTGCGCTTCCACCTGCTCCAGATGCAGAAGACTGCGCGCGCGCAATGGATGCAACCACAAGTGTGGTGCCGATTGCCGCACACCACGCCGATCGCGCAAGGGGAGATGTTGCTGAGGTGTTGTCGTTCGGTGTTGCCATAAGTGCGCTCCATCTGGCGAAACATCACGCCGACGCTCTGACCTGGAATCAGGCGCCTCTTCAGAAGTGATCGGCCTTCATGGGGTCCGAACTCTTGTCGATCATCAAGGTGACTGATAAGTAACCGTCAAGTCCCCGGTGAAGGGGTCGAGAACTATGCGCGCCCGCTCCGGACCGTCGGAAGTAGACACAAAGACTGTTGGGACTGGGTCCATCACGCCGCCAAACGGACCAAAGGTGATGTCCCGTGAGGCGCTTGAAGTAATCAATAGTCCAGCGGCCACCTCTGCCCTGCCACTGCCAAACGTGGTTCGCAAAGGACCGTTCGGGCCAGTCAGTGCGGTGTCTGGCGCACTCGTGTGTGCAAGGTGATAGCTGCTCCCATTCGCAGCGATACGCAGCAACACCGGATCAGCGGGAGTGGAGAGTGCAACGCTGCGTGCATACCCAAGATCCGCCTCAAGTAGACGAACGCCAGCGTCGACACGCTCAAATCGGCTGCCACCAAACATGTCAATCGCCAATCCCGCCATCACGCTCACGATGGCGGCCGTGATGAGCATCTCAATAAGCGTAAAGGCGCGAAGGCCGCGATTCATCATCGAGCTGCCTCCGCATTGAATCCATACGAGACGATGCGTGAAGGGAACATGTCCTCCGGATCGCCACCACGCGAAGGTGCACGGCCCTCGGTGAATCCAGTCACCAGGTCCAGCGCATGGTCATAGAAGAAACTGGCAGTGTCATAGATCAACAAGTGGTTGGCCGCTACCCGCCCGTACACCTGCGTGCGCCCAAAGAGGCGGATCGGGTTCGTTGGCAGGAACAGCGAGCCAACAATGGAAGTATCGCGGATGTCCCAAAGGAAGAAGCTAGAAAGGAACTGCCGCATCGGATAAACGCGAACACGCCACGGCTCCATGTACTGCGGTGACGTTGGTGCTACCGGATAGCAGTCATTGGAGGTGAACTGCGCAAACCAATTCTGCTTGTGCGGGTCACCGTCAATGGCGACGCTATTGCAAATGTACTGCTTTCGCGGTCCAACCCAGCAGTTCCGCACATCCATTGAATACCCGTTGTAGATTTCAAAGGTGCTGTTTGGATTGATTTCCACGGAAGAATTCTGCCAGTCCAAACCCGTCAATGCCAAGTTTGGATTGATCACAAACTTCACATCGCCATTGATGATGATGCGCGAATCACGAAGAATCCACGACCCGTACACCTCATAGGTGCCGGTATTCAAAGTGACCGTGGCGCCGCCGCGCACTTCAAAGTTCTTGGTGAACAACTGCGGAAGAAACACCGCGCGGACTCGGAATGAGTTCAGGCTGTAACTGCCGCCCGTCAAGATGTAGTTGTTGGTGTAGTTGGTGTAGGTACCACCAACTGCCGGTGGAGCGGGCGGATTGACCATGCGGATGGAGTCCAGTGGATCCATGCGCTTCGCGGCAACGGAGCTGGCCTTTGCGCCTTGCACGATCAGGCCGGTGGCTGAGTACGGGTAGTAAATCCATGTGGCCTTCATGGAATCCGGGTCCGAGGGCGTTGAACCCGCCACCTCTGACTCAAAGCGGCAACCGCCCTGCAACCAGACGCCGCTACCGAACCAGGGGTAGACGTTGCTCAAGAAGGCTAGGTCGGCCTGCGTGCCGATATTGACGCGCAGTTTTTGTGCGCTCATCGGCGCATTTGGCCAACGACCAATGAAATTATTTGAGCCATCCACAATCATTATCTTGTTGGCAAAGATGGCGTATTCGCCCTTCACCACGCTGGGAATGCTCATATTCGCTACCGAATTCCAAGTGGCACCACCGCGCGTACTGCTGACGGTGACCTCCACTTCGGTAGTGGCATCATCAGGAAAGATGTTGCCACCATTGGCTGGATTGGCGCGCTTCACAATGTCCACCAAACGAACGGTGACTGTGCCACCATCAAGCGAATAGTTGTTGAGCAGCACGCCGTCCACATGATTGCGACGCCAAATGGTCTCGCTGGAGCGGAGAATGCCCTTGGCAATGGACATGCCAGATGATGCAAGCGTGCGCGCATCCGCTGCAAGCTGCGCGTTCGCCGCAATGGACGAGGACGTTTCACGGCTTGCCACGTAGGAAAGCGTGGTGGTGCCAACCACCATCATCGCGAACAGCGCCAGCATGAGCGCGGCACCGCGTCCCATTCCCTTCCCAGTGTTGCACTGAGCCGCCACCGAGCGATCGCGGCGGCGGCGCGGAAATGGAGGTTGGAAAGCGTGGTGGTTCATGGAGTGTTCACTGACAGTCCGAATGCCGCTGCAGCGCGTCGATGATTCCACCAAGTTCAAAGTTCATTCCGCCGTGGTCGTCATCAAGTTGAATGTCCAATACCAATCGCCGGTCTGCGCATGGATTGAAGGAAGTAAAGCGAAATGTGGCCTCCAACACCCCCTCCAGGACAGTGGTGGTCACCAGTGATCCGGAGGCCGCAAGCGTCGTTCGCAGGGCTGCCCAATCCGTGGCCAGTGGATACACCGTGCGGTTGAGAGTGTTACTGACCCGCTGCATGCTGATAACGCGGTTGGTTCGATCCACCACATACCAGCGAAGTTCGTTGCCGTGGATCGTGTCGTACTCGGTGGCGTTGGTCGGTGAGCCGTCAAACGTCTCAGAAGGAAGCCATAGCGTTGCCACGGTGGTTGACTGCGAAAGAATCATTCGCGCCCGGAATAGGTGGTCCGCAATCCGAGCCTGGCCACGCGCGAGGCGTGCTACCTCTTGCGCTGCATCATCCTGACCTTGCATTCCCACTGCCACCGCTGACACCGTCGCAGCCACGGAGGCCGCAATGATGGCAGTAATGGTAATCGACACCAAGAGCTCCACCAATGTGAAGGCAACGCACCGAGTACTGCAACGGGACTGCTGCCGCATCACGTTGTTGGCTCCATTCCACGGAATCGCACCAGACGTGCAAGTGTCAATCCAGTTGGCCCCTTCACAGTGATTTCAATTCGCTTCCCAGAAACCGTGTAATTGTTGTACTGGGTAAGCGTGCGATTCTCAGTAACGACCGTGGTGATGCGTGATAGTTCTGAAAATGTCGTTGGCAAGAGCCCGCGCACTGTGGCACCGGGGCGCTTCGGCGCTAGCAGTTGGCCAACCGCTTCGGTGCCAGCTAGGGTGTACATAGTCTCATATGACTGCTCAAGTACAGAGCTCATCTGTAGTTCAGCAGCCTGCATCGCCAGAACGGAGAGACGGTTCTGTTGTTCGATTGATGAGCCGACTGCTACAGACATGGATGCAGTGGCAGCCACCATCGAAACAATGATGGAGGCGATGAGTGCCTCCAGTAGTGTGAACCCGCGCGGGCGTCGCATGGAGACCTGCCAGCCCGTGTGCTCTGGCTTGGTCACTGGCGTTGGTTGTGCTGGTTGATTGGTCATAAGTACTGATCTCCGCGGTAAGAACTTCCAATACAAATCCACCTCTGCAAAGCCCAATCGGGCTTTCGGACCTTGGGATTAAGGAAATTTCATGTTTTCCGCGTGCATTGATTGCAGCACCCCCCCTTTGTTTCCGAGAGTATTGGTGTGACCGGTTCAGGCAGAGTTGCTTGAATGCGGATCACTGAAAGATCGATCCAGTTAGCAAACCAAGGAGTTCTCGCCATGACGAACAACACCAACAACAAGAAGATGTCCACGCTCCGCAAGGGCTTTACGCTTATCGAAATCCTGATCGTTGTAGTGATCATCGGCGTGCTGGCAGCGCTGGTCGTTCCCTCAGTGACTGGCGCTCTTGATGATGCCAACGTGGAAGCGGCTGATGCACGCGGTGGTCAGATCACCACGATGGTGACGCGACTCAACCAGTTCCAGCCAGGTGGAGCCAGTATCACCCTCACGAACGGCGCCGTCTACACGCCTACGACACTCGCACCGCTCGTGACCGCCGGCTATTGCTCGGCCGAAGACCTTGCCAATCAGGTTGACGCCACCAAGGGTTGGACGTGGAGTTCCACCACCCGTAAGTTCAGCCCTGAGTAATCGGACATTTAGACGCTCATTGTAAGAAATCAAGAGGCGTCGGCAGAAGTGCCGGCGCCTCTTTTCCGATACGAACGAGTAACAGGAGGCACCACGATGTTTGGATTACCAATGTTCAACAAGGGCCGCGGCGGCTGGATGCAACGGAATCGATCCGCAGCCCCGATCGCAGCTGACTTCGGTCGATCCAGTATGCGCCTCTTGCAACTTGCAGCCGCGGGTACTGAGTACCAGTGCACTGCGGCCGCGGAGATCGCTGGCTCAATCTTTGAGGGCAATGGCCTCCGCTTGGATTCAGCGGCAATGACGCAGCGAATCCATGAGACGATTGTTGGACTGGGATTCTCTGGCCAGCGCGTCACCGCCACCCTCCCCGCCGAGTTGTTTCAGACCGACATTGCGCGCCTTCCCGCCATGACCGACCAGGAATTGACGGAAAGCGTTCGATTTGAAGCCATTGATCGATTCGGTATTGACGGAGACAGCTCCGTCATTGGACACCTCCGCCTGGGCGGCACCGCTGGCGGCAGCAATGAAGTTCTGATGATGGCCATTCCGCGGCACACCGTGAATGCAGCTTCGGCGGTGGTGTCTACCAATGACACCTCTGCGTTTCGCATTGAACACGCCGCACTGGCTGCGCTACGGACTATCACTCGGCAGCGCATCAGTGAGTGCGCTGATCCTGCGGAGTCGCGCGACTTTGCGATGCTGCACCTAGAAGATCGTATTGCCACGCTGGTCCTGCTTCGCGATGGCGCGCTTTCGTTTATGCGTGCAATCCGTGGTGACTGGGCTCCAATTGGCATGACCATTCATCGCCGCACTCATACCGGTCGGACGCTGCATGGCAATGACACTGGCACCATCGGCATGGGTTCCGACGGAGCCGATGACCAGGGAACCGCATGGCGTTGGTGCGCGCTCGCTGAGGAAACTCTGCGCTGCTTGCGCCATGTGGAACACAGCGCCGGCGGTTGGTATCCAAAGGAAATCGTTCTCACCGGACCCGCTGCTACCGATCCACAAGCGGCTGCAACCATTGAAAGCGTCTGCGGAGTTCGCGCTTCGTTGGCGATGCCCATTCGCATGATCCGTGATCCGGAAGCGTGCGTCCATGGCAACGCATGGGTCGCTGCGATCGGTGCAGCTTGCAGTGAGTTGCCCGCCCTCCTGCGCAACGTGCGTGCTCCGGCAGAGGTTGTCCCCCAGCGCAGCAACCGTACCGCATTCGGTGGTCGCACCGCTCCACGAACCAGCGCAAGCGGCATCATCACTCTTGAGCCCGAACCAAAGTTGCTGACCCGAAGTGAATCTTCCACTCGCACAACTGCTGCAGGAGCTGCTGCGTGAGCACTGTCTCGGCCGAGTTCATTGTCGACTTCCTCCCGCGGGATGTCCGCCGGCGTGGAGTGTTGGCAACGTCGCGCCGACGCAGCATGCTGCTGCTTGGGCTTCTCGGCTCAGTAGTTGTCGGCGTTGCTTGCCACTCCTGGAATCGCTTCCACGAAGCGGAGGCGCATCGCGGAGTTTCACTTGCTCTCACGACCAATGCCACCAAGGTTGACGATGTCATTGATCGCCTGGCCGGCGAACAGCGCGAGTTGCATCGCTATCTCAGCGTCTACGACCGACTTGCCCTCCCCGTGGAGCAAAGCGACATCGTTGCCACCATCACCAATCTCATGCCGGAACGAACCAGCCTTTCCATGTTGCGCATGGAAGTGAAGGAATCCGCCGCCGGCAAGGGCACTGACGGGGCTACTCATGCGCCTGCCAATGCCAACCCCGCTGTGGCAGCAAGTGGCGCTGGCAATATTCGTACCCCTGCCCCTTCACGTTGGATGGAAATCACCATCCGTGGGTACGCACAGGACAACGCAGATCTCTACGAATTTGAACGCAAGCTTGCGAACACCAAGCCGTTCGCTGCGGTGACTGTTTCTGAAAACAAGCCGACCGACATTGCTCGCGGTCGCATCCAGGAGTTTGCCGTGAATTGCCGCATTGACCTTGATGTTCAGTATGTGCGCCCTGGCGGAAGCCCAGTCGCATCGGTGGTCAAAGGAGGCTCAAAGTGAGCACCCTACGATTTGCCAACCTGCATATCCGTGAGCGCTTCGACCGCGAAACGGTGATTTGGGGGATTGCACCGGCGATCGTGGCAATCATGATTACTGCGCTCTTTGTAGTGCCGAATTACTCGCGCGCTCTTCGCATGCAGGACGAAGCGCAACGCCTGGAAGCGGTGAGCAGCGAGAACATCAGTCAGAAGAACAATCTGCAACTCTTAGAACGTAATGTTGCTGGCCTGCGTGATGAGTACAACCGCCGCTGCCGGCCGCTTGCCGAAGGCACGGATCGCGGTCACCTACTCTCCACCATCACTCGTCCGACCGATGGCACCGTAGTGCGCGAGCAGTCCATTCGAACCAGTGCGCTGGTTCAGGTAGACGGCGTTGCCATTGGAAGCCCCGTGCTTCGCCGCGACGTCACGGTGGACATGTCGGCCTCATTTGAATCAATCTTCGGCGTGCTGGATGCAGCAGAGGGCGTGAACCAACTGGTCACCCCGCGTTCGGTGGAAATTGTGGTCATGAGTACTGCGCTCGAGCAAGCTGCCTCGGGCAACTTTGTCGTGCGCGCCACCATCGTCTTTGAAGAGTGGTTTGAACAGCCAACAACTGCTAACGCACCCGCGCAGGAGGCTCGCCGATGAGCGCTCCACTTGCCGTCCGTTGGCATGAGCTATGCAGCCGCCTGGGCGTCCAGCCGAAGCAGTTTGGCTTCTTGCTTGCTGCTACGGCACTCACTGTGGCCGCACTTGGTGCGAAGGCCGTGTTCAAGCCAGCGCGAGCCAGTGCTGCCGCCGCAGTTCGTGTGGATTCAAGCGCCAGCAGCGCTCCGGTGCCGGTGCTCGCCGCACGCCAGCGCGTGGAGCTTGTGCTTGAGTCACGCCCCGTCCGCGATCCGTTTCGCCCGTTCTTTATCAACCCGGACGCGGTCCCAGGTACAGCACCCGGCGCCGGCGTAGCAACCGGAGCGCCCGCCCCGGCTGGCCTACACCTTCGGGCCATCATCGCCGGTGAATTTGCAGTAATCGGCGAGGAAACCGTTGGTGTTGGCGACGAAGTAATCGACAGTGAAGGGCATCGCTTCGTCGTCGAAGAGATCCAGGAGCGCCGTGTGGTTCTCCGTGAAGGCGGACGACGGGCAGAACTTGGCTATGCGTCCACTGGGCGCGCTTCGGATAAGTCCACGAAGGGAACACGGAAGTGAATCACGGAGGCGATCATGGAGGCCACGGAATGCAGCGCGACTCGGCGCTCAGCCGTCCACACAACATCGAACTCTCCACGCTTCCCCCGCTCGGGCAGATTTTAGTTGAGGACGGAACGCTCACCACCGATCAACTTCGACAGGCCCTCGCGGCACAGGTCCGAGGTGGCCAGCGTCTGCTCTTAGGCGAAGTCCTGATTCAAATGGGCTTGGTCGACAAGACCGTTCTGCTGCAGGCTGTTGCCAAGAATCGCGGTGTTGAATTCGTCATGGAACCAGCGGCACTGTTTGAGGAAGGCGCCATGGCGCTGATCCCAGAGAACATGCGTAAGGAGCACCGCGTCTGTGCGCTGTTCCTCGCTGGGACCGAACTGGTAGTCGCGACTGCTGATCCGCAGAACTACTTCGTTGAAGAGCTCATCGCCCGCGAGACTGGATTCAAAGTACGGTTCGTCGCGTCTCCTGACGAGAGCATTGATGCGCTGCTCAGTGATCCAACCCGCGCTGCCGAGAATGTAAACAAGCAAGCCGAGGAGTTGGTTGCTGATCTCTTCGATGGCACCGACGAGGCTGACTATCAGCTGCAGGAGAAGCGCGTCGAGGAGATGATGGGCTTCGACGCCACTGATGATGTCGGCCCTGTGGTGAAGCTGGTGAACTTCATGATCTGCAGTGCCGCCGCCGAGGGCGCCAGCGATATCCACATTGAGCCTGACGAAGGTCATTTGCGGGTTCGCTACCGCATCGATGGCGTTCTGTTTCACAAGTTGAGCCCCCCGTACCGCATGCACGCTGCCATTTCGAGCCGCGTGAAGATCATGGCGCACATGGACATCTCCGAGCGCCGCGTTCCTCAGGACGGCGAGATTTCCGTGCGCGTCAAGGGACGCGCCATCGATCTACGCGTCAGCACCCTGCCTGGAAAGTTCGGCGAGAAGATCGTGATGCGAATCATTGATGTTTCCACCGCCAAGCTGGGATTGGAGAAGTTGGGCTTCCGACCAAAGATGCTGGAAACTTTCCAGAACGTCATCGACCAGCCCTACGGAATTGTCTTGGTGACTGGACCCACTGGTTCGGGAAAGTCCACCACCCTGTATTCAGTACTGGGAACCTTTGACACCATCGCCAACAACGTTTCCACTGTTGAAGATCCGGTGGAAGCGAACTTGCAGGGCGTTCATCAAGCGCAAATCAATCCGAAGGCGGGATTCACATTCTCCGGCGCCCTTCGCGCACTGCTCCGCCAAGACCCTGACATCATCATGGTCGGTGAAATTCGTGACGGCGAAACCGGTCAAATTGCGGTTCAGGCTGCGCTCACCGGTCACTTGGTGCTCAGCACGCTGCACACCAACGATGCGCCCAGTTCCATCACCCGACTTCAGAACCTTGGCGTTGAGCCATTCTTGGTTGCAGCCAGCCTGAAGGGCGTACTTGCGCAACGACTGGTCCGCCGCATCTGCAGTCAGTGCAAGCAAGAATTTTCACCGGATGCACAGCAACTCAAATCACTTGGCGAATACGCACCAATGTGCAGCCGCCTCTGGAAGGGCACCGGATGCCGCAAGTGCCATGACACCGGCCTGTCCGGTCGATTGGGCGTGTACGAGTTAATGGTGCCAGACGAAGCGCTCATTGACGCCATCTGCGCCAACTCGGAACCTGCCAAGATCCGCGAGGTTCTGAAGGCTGGCGGATTCAGCACCCTGTGGGACGATGGCGTCCAGAAGGTGCTTGAAGGAATGACCACAATTGAGGAGGTCTATGGTGCCTGCCGCCGCTGATAAACCTGCTGCAATTGCTGCTTCCACTCGGAAGTTCACCTACCGCGCCCGCCGCTCGGAGGGCGGTGCGTTGGTCAAAGGTGTAGTGGAAGCACATGATCATGCAGCGGCAGTGCGCGAGCTCCGTCACCAGGGCCTAGCGATTCTGTCAGTTGAACTTGGAGACATGGCTGCCGCAGTTGGTCAGGAGTCTGACCCCGCCCGCCTGCGACGTCGGCTCTCGAAAGCCATGTCCAAGGACGACGTCGTTTCGTTCTGCCAACAGCTTGCTGTGATGCTCCGCACTGGCGTTCCACTTGCAGAATCACTCGATACCTACGCAGAACAAGCGTCAAAGAAGGACGTTGCTGAGTTTGTGCGACTGATTCGAACCGACGTTTGCGAAGGCGAAGACTTTAGTGCCGTCCTTGGCAAGTACCCACGGGTATTTCCGGCGCTGCTCGTTTCATTGATGCGTGCCGCCGAAGCATCGGGCAAGTTGGACGAAATGTTGGCGCGCGTTTCCAAGGACCTCTCCAAGGCACGTCGAACCAGTAAGCAAATCAAGGGCGCGATGATGTACCCAGCCATCATGCTCATTGTGGCGGTGCTGGCAGTGGTCATCATCATGGTCTTCGTTCTTCCAAAGTTTGGACCGCTCTTTAAGGCGCAAGGCGACCGTCTACCCGCACCAACCAAGGCGTTGGTGTGGCTCAGCAGTTTCCTGCGCACGGGGTGGATGATCTATGGACCCGCGCTCGCTGCCATCGTCGGCGGCACGTGGTGGTACGCGCGCACTGAAGCGGGGCGTATCACGGTTGACACGCTCAAACTCCGGATGCCCGTCTTGGGACATATGTTCCGATGCCTGTACTTAGTGCGCTTCTCGAGCACCATGGCCACCCTGCTTTCGGCTGGTGTTTCACTCATTGATGTAGTGCGAATCTGCCGGGAAGTAACCGGCAATGTGCACTACACCAAGTTGTGGATTCTTCTTGAGGATCGCATCAGTAAGGGGCAAGAAATTGCGCCCACCTTCCGGGAATTCGACTTCGTCCCGCGTAATGTGGTGGCGATGATTGCCAGCGGCGAGAAATCTGGTCGACTCTCTGAGGTGCTTGAACACGCCGCAACTGCTGCAGAAGATGACCTGGATATCGCGGTCAAATCAACCACCAGCATGGTGGAGCCGATCATGATCGTCGGCATGGGTTTAGTGGTTGGCGGAATTGCTTCGGCGATGCTGCTACCGATCTTCAATATGTCGAAGAACATGCGCCCCGGCCACTGAATCTGCGCTTTCAAAGCTATCAACTCACAGCAAGCACGCTCAGTGCACGCGAATACGAATGCGGGTATTCGCATCGTCAGGCAGTAGCGTCAAGCGCGCCTCACCAGTGGACTGTCGCGTCCCGTGCTCAATCAATAACGGCTTGCCAGCAGCATCACTGGCGACGAGAACAATGTCCTTTGCTTGCCACGCCCCAGCGCTCTTGACGAATGGCAACGCGACGTACCACGTTCCGCCCGTAAATTGCTGATCGTTGGGCACACTCATCCGAAGCGTTGCGCCGCGCGGCAATGCTCCAACGTCCAAAGTGAAGAGCCGCGGGAGGCTTTCGACCGCTGCGGTTGGCTCCATGTTGATCGCAACGATGGGCGTATCCGCACCCACCCATGAGCTGCGTGCGGTCTGCCACCCTTCCAAGGTCACCTCAACGGCGTGCGGAGCGGCGGTTGCCGGTATCAAGATGACCGCAGGGGTACGACCGCGCGCCGTTCCATCGACCGTAACGGATGCACCGAGCGGTGCGCTAATCACCTGAAACTGCGACATGCGAACGCTGGGCGCAGCAGCGTTTGAGGATGATGCGGATGATCCGGATGCCCCCGGTGACCCGACATCTCCGGAATTTCCTGGAGGAGCAGTATTCGCCGCGCTGTTTCCGGATGCCATGCCACTCACCGTTTCAATCCATGTGCGAGCGCGCGTCACCAAGGCGCGCACATCGATCAACCCAAACGACACAGCGAGGGCGAGACCAACCGCGCATACGAGCAGAAATCCACCGATCCACGCACCGCGGCGCGGCGCGCGTGCCGGCCGTGACGTCTTGACATCACTTCCATCAATGCGCACCACTCCACCAGCACCAACCGCGATACGCGGGCGCTGTGCTTCCGGCTGTAAACCAACGTGACGACTGCGGGTACTGTCGGTGGCTACTGGAGCAGCAGCGGAAGCACGCGACCCATTCACCACCCAGCCACGAAGGCGCAGTGCCAAGGCGCGCGCGTCATCGGGACGCTGCGATTTTTTTCGGCTCAGTCCATCCATGACAATCGCGGCCAATTGATCGTCAAGGCGCGGATTGCATTCACGAACATCCGCTGGCTGCGTCTCGCACACCAGTCGCGCGGCCTCGTGCACTGGCAAGCCGCGCAAATCATGCGGCTGCACGCCGGTGAGTAACTCATACAACACAGCACACAGGGCGTACACATCGGTGCGCGCATCAATCCCGCGTGGGTCAGCAATGAATTGCTCTGGGCTCATGTATTGCATGGTGCCCACCAGTTGCCCAGTTTCAGTGCGAATGGTGGCCGCAGCATTATCAACAGCAATCGCGCGCGCCACGCCAAAATCAATGACTTTTACCCGACCATGGCGATCAACAAGAATATTCGGCGGCTTGATATCGCGATGGACATATCCCTCGCGATGCGCAAATGCAACGGCATCGCACGCTTGTAGAAACGCGTCAATCGTTTCGCGTGTTCCAAGTCGCTCACGGAATACGTAATCGGAAATAGTCTGAACCCCTTCGACATACTCCATGACGATATAAGGAATATCAACATCTGCATCCTGCTTAATGCCCGTGCGAAACACGGTCGCAATGCCAGGATGGCGCAACCTTTCCATCATGCGTCCTTCGCGGTCAAATCGCTTGCGGACATCTTCATCGCGAAGCGTGCGCAGCAATACTTTCAGTGCCACACGTGTTCCGGATGTCAGATCGGTACCCAGATAGACGCGACCCATCCCGCCCGAACCGACCACGCGCTCAATCTTCACTCCGCCAAGTTCCTTTCCGACGTATGGGTCCATGGCGTGCGCCGCATCCATCGGCAGCGCCTGGGCAACACCGTCGCCGCCGACATTCAGAGCGGCAAGATCTTCCTTCGCCATGGCAATGGTGGCGCCAACGTGCGCAATTTCATCGGCAGCCGGCTCGATTTTTGAAGGAGTCCATGCACGCGTTGGGTCCGAGGCCAACGCGTTGTCAACCGCGCGGCGCGTTTCTGGATCAAGCCGGAATCCATCCAAGAACGCACGCCGCTCTGCCGTTGGCAAGCGCCGCGCCGCCTCGGCAAGTTCCGCGATCCGGGCTCGGTCTGCGTTCATCTGCGCCCAAGTGTACGGCGAATACAGCCGTCTGCGGTGTTATTGGGACAAGCTCGCGCCCGAAGTGCAGCGTCGCCACGGAACTGTAAGGATCCGAAGGCAGCCATGCCGAAGAAGGGGGTATGCCAAAGGGTGCCCTCTTCGCTGTCATGTTCGCCGCGATCTACCTGCTTCTGCGCGGAGCGGGAATCATCAACGATGGACCGTTCGTGGTGTGGTCACAAGCCGCGCTGTTTGGGATCTTCCTGATCGGGTCCGGCGTCAGCGTGCGCGCAGGCAACGCCTTGTGGGCCGCGATCTTTGCAGCTCTCGCCATCGGTTGGAACCCATGGGTGAAGTTGAGCGCCTGGCATCAGCCACTTCCGTGGGACAAGTGGGCCACCGCCATGTCACTTCTCTGTGGCGCCACCGCTGGTGCCTTCGTGGTCCGTTACTGGGGCCGCGGCGAGACGGCCTGACCGTCACCTGCAAGATCAAAGACGTACGCACCACCCGGCTCAAGGCCGAGGTTGGTGTTCTTGGTACGGCCGACCACAACGATCGGCCAATCGGTCGCAACATCGTTGCCGAAACTTCGCTGCGCACACGGCGCTGCGGGCATCAGACGCTTGGTGTTGACCCATTGGCCATTGCGCTCTTCAAACACCAACGCCATACCTGGGGTGGCATCACCAATTTCATCAACTCCTCGCGCGCTGCTATCGCCAAGCACGATGTGACCCTTGGAAATGGCCATGGCGAATCCATAGGCACGGCCGGGAACAATGCCTGTTTGTGGAACAAGTTCTTGCCGCAATACCCATGTCCCGCCAACGCGCGCGAATAGCCAGACACGCCCTGCAGCCTGCGGGTCATTGGGTTCCATGCCACGCACGATGAGCAGATCGCCTTCCACCATGACGCTCAGACCGAAGCACTTCATATCCGTCACTGATGCGCCAAGGATTTCCGCCTCCGGCATCCACTGCCCCGACATGCGTCGGTACACATGAACCCGCGCGCTACCGGAAATTGGCATCGCCTCTGTTTGTCGCGGCGGAATGGTGGCTGGTCGACCGATTGCCAGGACGTCGCCATCAATATCAAGCGCTGCGCCAAACCACATGGCATCGGTGGGCACGCCGTTCGCTGAAGCGGGCGCCCTCACAAAGCCATCAAGATTCCAAATTCCGTTGCGGTTTGAATAAATGAATGTCTTTGGATCACGGTTGCGGTCGGCACTGGCTGCACCGAGGTCAAAGCGCATATCGGTAGCGCTGACCGCCAGCGTGACGCCGTCACTTGCATACCACGCGCCGAAGGTAGCGAGGTCTGCACCCGCTGGCAATGCAACGGTGGCTACTTCATTCACTTGCCCATCACGTGGCGAAAGTACACGCAAGGAAGTGCCAAGCCCATTGCGATTGACGGCAGTGAAGAGGAATGGCCCGCCACGCTCGAGGCGCTGAAATCCATAGTCCCCGGGCATGCTGTCCGACAATTGCGAAAGCTTGATGTTTGCCTTCCAGGATCCGTCCGGTGCACGATCCCATGTGCAGATCTGACCAACGGCTCCAATCGACATGCAACGCTCTGGCCCCGTCGCAAACACCTGGCTGCCGATCACCGCAACGCGGTATCCCCACGTGGGGGAGATGGTCGGAACCGGCGCACCAAGTACGGCCGTCTCGGTGGTGGGTGCCAGCGCAACCAGCATTGATCCAGGACTGGAATTGGCGGCAGGCGCGGAAACCAACCGCGGCGCAACGCTTCCGGCCGGGGCAGGTGGCCTGGGTACCAGTTGCCCCTGAGCACCCTGCCTTGCGTAGGCGGGCAAGACAACCATGGCCGATGCACACACTGCAATCGCGACAATATTCATTGGATGATCCATCAAATCAAGTGGTTAAGAGTTACGAGCGTGCGGACGCTTTGTCGTCCGTAGTCCACCAAACGCGTGGGCGCATGCTTCAACAAGCGCTTGTTCACTGGGAAGATTGTGCTTGCCACCATCGTCGCGCGGAGAAACAATCGTGCAGCCAATGGCGTGTAAAGCCTGCAGGTTGGACACCAGAATTGAGTTATGCATTGAGCCGTGCATGGTGGGCGCAAAGAGCACTGCGGCATTGCCGCGCTCCATGCGACCAATCGCACTTGCCAATGTTGCGGTGACTGGAGTGTCGGCAATTCCGTGCGCGCACTTGCCGATCACGCTGTAGGTGGCGGGCGCTATCAGATATACGTCAAATGGTGCGGCGTCCGAAAGATGTTCCGCGTCCGCGGTGAGTTCCACAATGACCGGCCGCGTGCATGACCACTCCAAGGCTTCGCGGGCAACGTAGCGAAGCGCCTCGGTGGTTGCGAATGCGGTGACTTCGGCGCCTTGACGACGCAGAGCCCGGGCCAGTAGCGGAGCCTTCATCGCGGCGATGCCACCCGTCACCAGGAGCGCCACTCGAGCACCTTCAAGGGCACTACCCTCGCGGCGAACTTCGTGATCTCCAAGATCGCTCGGGGTGGGGGCAGGAAATTGAAATCCTTCTTCTGACATGGCTCACCAATACTAGTCGAATGCCCCGATATCCTTGGTACTCCCGTGAGCGAAACTAGCACTGAAGAACTCCCCGATGACGCGCCGTGGTGGCGCCGCAACCGTGAACTCCTTGAACCGGCGGTGGCGGCAACCGCCCTGCTCGCCGGGTGGTTGCTACAGCGAAATGAAGTGCCACCTGCCGCGTGGGGGACGCTCTTTGCCATCAGTTACCTCGTGGCCGGCTGGTCGGCGTTCGCAGAAGGTTTACGCGAACTTCGACGCGGGCATCTTGATGTGGACTTCCTCATGGCGGTGGCCGCCTTGGGTGCAGCCGCGATCGGTGAGTACGCCGAGGGCGCCATGCTCTTGGTGCTCTTCTCACTCGGACACGGGCTGGAGCACTACGCCATGGGTCAGGCGCGCAAGGCCATACGTTCGCTCGGAAGACTCACACCGAAGACCGCATGGGTACGCAGAGGCAATGAATTCACTGAGGTAGCTGTAGCAAGCGTTGCGCTTGGAGATCTGGTGCGCGTTCGCCCCGCAGAACGTGTAGCGATGGATGGAACGGTTGCTGCCGGTGCAAGCAGTATTGACCAAAGCCCAATTACTGGCGAGAGTATTCCCGTTGAAAAGGGCACCGGCGACGATGTCTTCGCTGGCACGCTCAACGGCGATGGCCTGCTGGAAGTGAAAGTCACCCGCATTGCTGCCGATTCCACGGTGACTCGCATGATCCGCATGGTGGAAGAAGCGCAAGGGCAGAAGTCCACCACGCAGCGCTATGCAGAGCGATTTACGCGCGTGTACGTTCCGGCCGTGATTGGTTCAACGGTGGTGATGGCCATTCTGCCGCCCGTCGTTGGATGGCTTCCATGGAGCGATGCGTTTCTGCGCGCGATGACGCTCTTAGTTGGAGCCTCGCCTTGCGCACTGGCCATCAGCACTCCAGCTGCTGTGCTCGCTGGCGTCGCCCGCGCAGCGCGACATGGCATATTGATCAAGGGTGGCGCGCATTTGGAATCGTTAGGCGCCATCAATTGCTTTGCGATGGACAAGACCGGAACGCTGACGGTTGGACGGCCCGCACTTCGGCGCGTGATCACCTTTGCAGAAGCTGACGAAGCACGCGTCCTGCGTACCGCTGCGGCCATTGAAGATCATTCGACGCATCCACTCGCCAGCGCGATTGTTGGCGCGGCGCGATCGCGCGGTATCACCTTTGCAGCGGCCACCGAAGCACAAGCGATCCGCGGCAAGGGCATGACTGGCATGGTGGATGGTGAGCGCGTTCATCTGGGCGCGCTCCGACTCTTTACTGGCGACGAGGCCGGACGTGACACCAGTGCCCCACCGCGAGCCACCGCTGAAGCCTCGTCCGCGATTGCATCACTGGAGGCGGAAGCGTGCACAGTGATGTTGGTTGCCGCAGATGGAAAGTTCCTTGGGGCGATCGGGTTGATTGATGGCCCTCGCCCAGAAGCTGCCGAGGCAATCGCTGAACTTCACGCACTTGGAGTCAAGCCGGTCGTCATGCTGACTGGCGACAACGAAGCCGTTGCCCAGGCAGTGGCTCGCTTGGTGGGCATTGATGAAGTACGCGCGGCACTCATGCCAGAGAATAAAATTGACGCAGTGCGCGAACTGCAATCGCGTTACGGCGCACTTGCCATGGTGGGCGATGGTGTGAATGATGCACCGGCACTGGCGGCCGCTACCGTGGGGATTGCCATGGGGAAATCGGGCACCGATGTTGCGCTCGAAGCTGCTGACATTGCACTGATGTCTGACGATCTCATGCGCCTGCCGTTTGCTGTTGGAATCAGCCGCGCTTCGCGATCCATTGTGCGCCAGAACGTCTTCATCTCTATGGGAATGGTCTTTACATTGATCCCCTTAGCAATCCTAGGAATCATTCCTATCTGGCTTGCCGTCATCATGCACGAAGGATCGACCGTGTCGGTTGTGCTGAACAGTCTGCGCCTCTTGGGCTACAAGCTGCCGCCGCGACCAACCGCTACTCCGTAACGCGGATCCCGGTATCCGGTCGCGCGGCTCAAGTATCCGCTTGAGTAGTCATTGGCATACTGGTACCACCACGCCATACTTCCGCGCGGCGCGGTCGGACCACTGGATGCTGCTGCTGCCGCGCGCGTGCGCTCATCTTGCGCGCGCCGGTTGGCATCGCGCACGTCACGCAGGCGCGCTTCCTCGGCGCGTTCGGCACGGCGGGCTTCGTCTGCGCTTGAACGCGCCGCTGCTTGGCGCGCACGCCATTCTGCTTCTTGCGAATCAATGCGACGCTGATCCGCGGCACCCTGCTGCCGGGCTGCGTCGGACTGTTCGCGAGCGTTGCGCTCGGCGGTTGCAGCATTATCACGAGCGAGCTGCGCAGCCGTTCGAGCGTTGGCCCACTGATTCCAGTACGGATTCCAATGGCGCCACCAGGATCGCCAGTCGGACCACCAGGCGGGATTGCGCCAGCCCCAGCCGCATGCGCTGGTCCAACCTGGGCACCAACCCCAGCCGATCCATCCGCCCACCAAGACATCCGGGTCAAGCGCAGGCTGCGTGTCTTGATCAGCGTCCGCAGTGGGTGGCGCAAACGTGCCGGTGTTCATATCGAACGTCAAGGGAAGATCAAAGGTCTGCGGCTGCGGCATCCAACTGTTGTCAGCAAGCGCTACGCCTGGTTGGTCGTAACCATTGCCATAGACCACGGTGCCGTCATCGACAAACGTGCCTAAGTATGCGGGTACATACGAGAACGTCACGCTGTCAGTGGTCGACCCCACAATGTCAACGGCGGTGGCTGCATAGAGAGGTGAAGATGCTTGGATCTGCGAAAGAGCATCGGGTAGATCATCACACAGTTGCCACGGTCCCTGCGAGGCGGCCGCGCTAAACCACACGGCGTTGTCGCAGCAGTAGAAGTACCGATCACATTCGATCACTGGCTGCGAGGCGTTCACCGAACCGCGCAGCAGCGTGCCCGCAATGCCCTGCCAGAGCGGAGTGCCGCGCCATGTGACGCTGCAACGCGCTGCGGCACGGACGATCTGCACGGTACGAGCCTCCTGCGCCGCTGCGACCGCTGCTACTGACTCCGGTGTCTGCGGGACACTCGCCTTTGCATGATCAAACACACGGCCGCCCGGCAGCGCACGAAACGCGGCTGGAACAGCCGCAGGCGCAACGCGGGTCCACGCACCGTCAAGTGTGGGCGTAGAGAACCAGCGCCCAGATGCCAACGTCCACCATGCCACGGGGTCCGCGGTGCGCAGCAGTAGCGCGCGCGAGTTCGCCACCCACTGCACGCCGGGCGCAACTTCAGCGAGAAGTGGTTCGCCATTTATGGCAATCAATACTGTTGGCTCGGTGACCACGATGACTGCCGGAAGTGCGGGAGGCGTGGCACCCGGCGCAGGCGCGTCTGGCGCGGGACCGGCCACTCCAGCGGGCGGCATCGGCGCAGTTCCGATGGCAGTGATGACCGCCGCGGGCGGTGCAGCAACGGCACTGTAGCCCTGCGCAAACTGCATGCTTCCCATCCAGTGGCCATCACCCAGTCGAACCACAAACGATCCGTCCTGCGCTTGCAGCACAAGAAACGGTGTATTGATCACCTGTCGCCAGTTGGTGTCCGCCAAGTCTTTAAACTGCGGATCACCGTCAATGGTGATGAGCATGGCGCGCTGCCGCTCCACGCGAAAGTTTGGAACAAAGTCACCAAGGCCAGGCGTACCCGAAGCTCGCGAATTCTCAATCTGCATGTCGTGTACTAGCGCGCGCCGAGTGATGCAAAAAGCGCGGTTCGCGATCGCCTGTTGGATGGCATCAATATCGTCCTGCGCCGCACCAACCCCGGCAAATGCCAGCGAATCCACTTGAAATGCCGCAATCTCCAGTTCACCATCGTCAGCCGCTGACGCCGCCTGTGCTGACACCGTCATCACGCCCATATCCGCAGGCGAAACACTGGCTGCGCCGTTACGCATACGCGTCACGGCATGGGTCAGACCAACCATGTCGCCACCGTACGAGTTGAATTGGGGGGCGTAAACAACAAAGCTACGGTCCCCAGCACTCACGGTTTGCGGCCATGATGACTCCGCAGCTGCTGGCAAACAAAAGCACGCACCACATGCAATGGCGGTCAACCGAACAAGCATCCGCAGTACAGTCAGCGATGTCAGCGATGTCAGCGATATCCGCGATGTCCGCAATGTCATGGCTGCACCACCGCCTGACTAGAATTTGCGCCCTTGACCCGCTCAAAGGATGTCACCAGCAACTTGGACCGGCCGGCGCAGGTATCACGAACCAACTCAACGTCCATCGTCATACTGCCGATGCGCACCTTGTACTGACCAATGTCATCCGCACACATGGGCGACTCGCGGCGCGTTTGCATAACGAGGTTCCCTCCCTCCGGGTCAAACGTAAAGGACCCCATCACCGGACGCGGCTGCTCCTTGATGGCGATCGAATACAACCCACTCCGCGAAAAAGTAATCGTCGTTCCGTTTGCTGCTGCGCGCCACTCGCCCACGACTGCTGCATCTGGCTCCTCAACATTTGGCCTACCCAAGCAACCAACAAGCATGAGGGCGGAGATGACGATAAGTGCTGGCTTCGCGTGGAACATCACCGCACGGTAGCGGAAAATTCCAGTGCAAATCACCCGCCCCGCCAACCCCCGCCCGTGAATCTCCGCTGCCGAATTAGGCCCTCGGCCGCGGCATCCATCGATCCCGATCGGCAAGGGAACGCGGATTGAACGGTCCGCGAAGGCCAGCGCTGCGCACCGATTCCTCCGGCTCATGCCCGCGCTGCTGTCGATCAAACAACTGCTTCCCCATGCCGTACTCATCCAGGTCCATGGGGTGAAGGCAATCAATGAATTCCGAAGCCTCGGACTCTGGTGGCAAGCACCGGGTCGGCTCATCAAGAATGCGGTAATAGAGCCGTGCATATAGATCACGGTCACAGAGGTGATCGCTGTTGAGAATGAATACCCCAGAAGCCGCAAGCGCCTCTACCACGGTCCACAGCTCATCATGCAAGTCATCGTCGGCTGCAAGATCTTGCGGCGGGACCGGCACAATATGATGCTCCAGCAACATGGCGCGCCCAGTAGTACTCGGCGCCATTTCCATGTCGTAGACAAGCGTCCAGTAGAAGCGATCGGTGTCACCACCAGCATCGCGAGCAGTAGCCACCAATTCATCAATACGCGCACTTCGTTCGGAAGTCTGCGCCTGACGTAGCGCAGTCGCTTCCCGCGCCAACTGCGCTAGTCGCGCCTGATCAAGGCCACCCCGCAGCGCGCGTCGGCGATGCACACGGCGTTTAGAACCCGCCACACTCCGTTGCTCCTGCGCACCAGACACACTTGCCGATCCATCAGCTCCATAACACATGATTCCACCTCCTCGGTTGAAGATCCTTGCACGCGCAAAGTACGCAGCACTTTGATCACAACCGGAAATGGCGGCGGAATTTCTGCGCACATTGCATATTCAGTCGCCGCACCGGCTTCAATGCGCGTGAATTCGGAGTGTTGGCGCCTCGCCGGAACCGCCCCGTACCTTCAGCACCATGTTTAGGCGCTCGCCAGGCAGCAGGGACACCAAATTTGGTGAACACTCCGTCCAGTCACACTCCGGCTCAATCCACAGGTCACGCACCAATGTCTGTGCGTGCACCTGAATCCACAGGTCACTCACTGATCGCCCCGTAGTAACTGCAAATTCCGGCTTGGTTTCCGGCTGATTGCGGTCCGCGGCAAACCACCACCACGCGCGCATGCGGTCGCGATCGGCAAGCGGAATCTCTTCGCCGATTGCATCGTCCTGACTGGGCACATCAACCACAATTCCCTCGGCGCGCGCCTCGTCCGGCGCACCCACCAGGTCTTGCACCTCTAGTGACATATCAACCGAACGTGGCGGAACCACGATGCGCTCTTGCGCCTGCGCGATGATCTTTCCATGAACATCAACGCGACGCACAATGACATGCGCATTCCAGCGAGACACGGTGTCATTCACCAACACCACCCGCAGCGCGCGCGCACCGGATGCATCCGCAACACCAACTGGCTGAATGGTGACTAACTTTGGGGCCGCTGCTCGACGCACCGCGTGGTACGCCGGCTTGGGGCGCATCTTGCCATCAATGATGCTCCAACTATGGCCAGTCCACACATCGTTGAGTTGCCAGAAGAGACTCCCGGATGATCGTTCCGGATGTGCCCGCAGCCAAGTGATCGCCGTCTCCATCGCCCTCGCTTGCAACAACTGCGCCTGCCAATGCCACTCGGAGAAGTCACGCGCTGGGCGAAACGCCGCCTCCATATAGGTTGCGTACTGCGGCCCATCGCCGCCCGTGGCGCGTTGCCGCAATGCCAACGCGGGCGAGCCAATCACCAACGCCGCGTCGCCCAGCGCCTCACGCAATGACTGCATGTTGGCGGGACCCTGATGACCAAACTCACTAGTAAATCGGGGAACAATCGATCGATAGCCGTCTAACTTCAAGTCCCAGGTGTGCCGATCGCCGTGGTCCGGATCATTGGCATGCACATCAAGCGAACCACTCCACGGGCTGTCCACCCAGTACGGGCGCGTTGGATCCAACTCCGCGCAGATGCGCGGCAGTAATGTTGCCCAATATCCAATTCCCCACGACTGCTCCGGAGCCAAGCGCTCGCGGAATCCCCACGACTGCCACGCCAACACATCTTCATTTCCACCGCACCACAGCACGATGCTCGGGTGCGATGCAAGCCGCTCCACTTGCTGCTGCGCCTCACGCTCAACCGACGCCATCATGGGTGCGTCTTCTGGATACGTTGCACATGCAAACATGAAGTCCTGCCACACCAACATGCCGATTTCATCGCAATGCTCATAGAAGCAGTCATGCTCATAGATTCCGCCGCCCCACACCCGCAACATATTGAGGTTGGCTGCTGCTGCAAGATCAATCAGTCGTTCAACGGTTCGGCCATCACGCGTAGCACTCGGGAACAACGCTGCGGGAATCCAATTGGCGCCAGTCACGGGCACCGCCACCCCGTTCACACGAAACATGAACTGCGAGCCATATTCGTCCGCCGCGGTATCCAACTCACAGGTCCGCAGGCCGATCTTCCGAACGATGCGTTCCTTCGCACCCCGCACTGGCCACACCGCTTCGGAACCGGGGCCTGGCACCAATTCCACATGCAACGCATGCAGCGGCTGCCGACCAATTCCGCGCGGCCACCAACGATCCGGCCGCTCCACGTCAATGATTGCAATTCCCGTGCCGTCCGCATGCACTGGCACATAGACCACAATCTTTGATGGAAGCTTGGAACGCTTCTCTTTGCGATCGTCCTCTATCGGCGCCGATGAACGGGGCGGCATGCGCAATTCACAGCGCGCCATCACCTTGAGCGGTGCAACGTCTGCAGCATCGACATGCGCGGACGGATCGTCGATCGCTGCCGCCGATCGTTCCACGCGGACGTGTACTTCCACGGTCGCACGCGCGCCATCACAATGCGTTACCAATGGTCGCACCGCAGCAAGCCGCACTCCGCTCCAGCACTCCAACTGAACGCTTCCAGGTATGCCCGATGTCGGAGCGCGCGGCCCCCAGTCCCAGCCAAAGTTGCACGCACTCTTTCGCATGAATGGATACGGAGTCCAGTCGCCATTCACCGGGCGCGCACCAAGCAATCGCTCTTGCGCACCAACCCAATCAACAGGCGCTCGAATGGCCACGGTGATTTCATTGACCCCAACACGAAGCGCCCGCTTCGTATCAAATCGGTGCTGCACAAATTGATTCGCGGCAGTTCCAACTTCAATTCCATTGACGGTGACACAGGCGATGGTGTCAATCGACGCAAAGACCAATTCGCAGCAATCCTCTGCGAGCAACTCCGCACTCACTTCGATCGTCCCGCGCCACAGCCAATCTGCGTAACCAACCCATACCTGCTGAGCCTCGCCATCACCTTCATCAACCGGAACAAGCACGCCGGCTCGGATGAGGTCATAGTGCACACACCCCGGCACTTCCGACGCAAACCGCATGCCAATCACGCCCGCAGGCACTGCTGCACCGCTACACGCGGTGCATTCCACGGTCCAAGCTTCGGCTATCGGTAACACGCTGATCATGGCAGGACGCTACCGCACCGAGCCGTCGTCGGAGGCGTCTGGAGTGAATGCGCGTAGATCACGCCGCAATCGGAAGTAGTCGCGCATGCCGCCAATGACAAACCACACCATGACCGCAGTGCTTGTCACCAAAATCACCCACGTCCACACGTGCCAATAGGCCGACCACTCGGCGTCGGTGACCGCGGTGCCCTGACTCTTACGCCACACCATCCACGGCGTGCCGATACAGAACAGCAGTGTGAAACAAAGCGGCCAGCTCAGCGTGATCCAAGCAACAAATCGGTCCCACCCTTTGTACTGACGATCAAATCCAATCTTCTCCCAGAAAGTCGCCGGGGCTTCGTCAAGCGCTGCATCACCATCAGTGCGGTACGCGCCACGATGCAGCAATCGGTCCAGATCAAATTGCTTGGTGCCACCCGCGAGGCTCACGGTGACATAGAAGATGCATGAAGCAATCATGGCAATGAAACTGATCACCATGCCGGTCAAATTGGCGCGCACCCACTGGCAGCATCCACCCCATGCGTTGAGGACCGCGCCAGCATCCGTAGCGTTCCACCCGTCAACCCACTCCTGCGGCACGTTGGTGATGATGACTCCCAAGACACACAAGGTCATGCCAACAATCATTCCTGACCACGCGCCAGCGGTCGTACCCCACCGCGTGTACAGGCCGCCGATGATCGCAGCTCCACCGCCGGCCACAAAGATGCTGGCACTCATCGCTGCAAACATAGCGATGTAAATACCCGGCTCGTACCACATGCTGAAGCAGAAGGCGAAGATCGCTACGCCAAGCACCGCCGCCTTCAACAGCAGCAATTGCCCGCGCGCCGACATTGGCTTCTTCCGGAATGGGAGCACCACATCTTGCACAAAGATGCTTGCCCAGGAGTGCAGATACGCCTCATCGGTACTGATGGCCGCACCCAGCATCGCCGCCACCACCAAGCCAAGAAGACCAGTCGGAAGCATGACTCCAAGAGCCAATGGCACGCGCATTTCCGACTGCAGTGCCTCGGTTGGCTGCGAAGCAATCAGATCCTTCAGAGGCGCAGCGGCCGCTTCATAGTCGGGGTGCGTCAGAAAGGCACGCACTGCGAGCGGAATCAATACCGTCACCAACATCAAGGTTCGGTATCGCCAGCCATTCAGCAGTTGACCCATGCGCGCTTCGTGTGCAGTGCGGGCAGCACTGTTGTAGCCCTGATCGCCCTGCCAAGCGCGACACGCGTAAAAGAGTGTGAAGGCACTGATCAGCCAGAACACCACGCCAAAGTTCTGCTCGTCCTGCAATCCCAGCGGATTGAGCATGCTCTTTCCAGCGGGGAGCATCATCATTGTCTCTTCCAATTTCAGCCACGGGAACTTGAGCAATACCCAGTAGCACACCACCACAAAAGTGCAGAAACAGAACACCCCTTGGAAGAAGTCGGTCACTAGCACTGCGAGCATTCCGCCTGCAAACACCAAGAACACGGCGAAGGAAAGAAGCGCCACCATGACCGCCGGGAACGTTGGAAATGTTGCGCCAAGCAGTTCGAAGCGTTCGGGCATACTCAACATTGCCATGAAGAATCGCGCGGTCACACCAGGAAAGATCGCATAGTTCAAGATGCCGGAAATAAACGCAACTATGCCACTGAAGATTCGAAAGCGACGCGAGTAACGCATCTCAAAGAACTGCGCCAACGTCATCGCGCGCGTCTCGCGGAATCGATAGATGACCCAACCGGTCACGGCCAGCAATATGAGCGATGGCCCTTCCATATAGCCCCACCAGTACTGGGTGAAGCCAACGTCATAGCCCACTTGGAAATACCACACCAACGTGATCACGCCTACCTGCGCCATGTTGTAGGAGACGGTGAGCAGGTACCGCCCTGCCAAGCGATTGGCGCTCAGAAATCCACTCACGGTATTGGCGTGCCGACGCATACTCCACGCCGAAAGCGCCAGCGCCACCAAGAATGCCACCACGATGATCCAGTCGAGCAGTTGCATATCAGGAAGCCAGTCCCGCTGACGCAATATCAGCACGAAGCGTGATGATTTGGAACGGACGCACCGCACACCGCGTGGTGCCGGCGGCCGCGTCGTGCTCGAACCCGTCAATCTCTACTGGCCGCTCAAAGAGATCGGTGGCGCACACGGCGCTCACCGGGAATCCCCAGCGAATAGTGGCGACACCAGCACCGCCGCGCACTTCCACCACGCGCAGCGCCATGCCACCCGACTGTTCCGCAGGTTTGAGCGCCGCAATTTCCAGATGCGCTGCACCGGTTGCAGCAACGGCGACCGCCTGCCAACCATCAGCCAGACGCGATGAAGGCGCGCCAGCGCGCTCGCCCACACTCCGCACCATCGCGCCCACCAGCGGATGATTCAATTGCTCAGCGTGGGCATCAACGCCTGCCGCGCGCCAATCGCCACCATGCACCATGACCGAGTAGGTAAATCGATGATGTCCACGATCGGCGGTTGGATCTGGAAAGTTCGGCGCCTTCAAGAGACTCAGCCCCAAGACGCCATGCTTGGCGCTGCGGCCAAACTTGCCATCATCCAGCACTGCTACACCAAGCCCCGGCTCGGACATGTCCATCCAATTATGCCCAGGAACCTCAAACTGCGCGCTCTCCCATGAAGTGTTGTCATGGGTGGCGCGTTCGATGTGGCCAAACTGAATTCCGAACGTCGCGCGTCGCGCTCGCACCGCGCATGGGAACAGCGCGCGTAGAAGTTTCTGCTCCTCGTGCCACTCAACATCAGTCACCACATCGACGCGAGGGCTGCCAGCCAGCAGGCGATAGCGCTGCACCAGGCGACTAGCACTACCAAGCGGCCGCTCCACAGTGATCTCTGCTGCAAGCGGCGAACGCTTCGTCACAGTGATTCGCGCGGCAGCGCTCATCACACGCATGGCCTGCTCTTGATAATCACGATCGGTATCCCACGCTTCCCAGCGACGGGGACGATCCTCATAGATCACCAATTGATTCATCGGTAACGGATCGCCATGCGAATCGAAGCCGTTGGCGACGCGACCGCTGTCAATGCAACGAAGCTCACCGATGCGCCCCGCGTCATCAATCGTCACCGAAACCATGCCATTGCGAAGAGTGCGCTCCCCGTCAACATGGACTGTGTCGCGCGCTTCAAGCTGAGCCGGGCGCGCTGGGTCGATCACTTGGATTCCAAATGCCGGCACACGGATTGCAAGCACGTCGCCTTCCTCTGTTGCCAACGTTCCGCTCTGCGCGGTGGACGCCGGATTGAAGACCACCAGTTGCTCAGCTTGCTCCGTGGAATGTGCATCAGTAACGCCACCTGCAACTACCTCACCCAACCACGCCATACCGCCCTGCACTACGCGCAACGCGTCACGGCGCACCTCGCCGAACTGCTCGCGGGCGTCGTCATACACCTCTTTAATGGAGCTACCCGGAAGGATGTCGTGAAACTGATTCAAGAGCACCGTCTTCCACGTGCCATCAAGCGTCACGCGCGTTGCCTCCGCACCCGCTGCATCGCCGGTCACACCAGCACGTGCGCACGCCAGCGCCTCGCCAAGCCGCAACATGCATTCCGCGCGACGATTCGCTTCTTTGATCCATGCCTGACTGGTGTAGGTGCCGCGATGCAACTCCAGATAGAGCTCACCGTCCCACACCTTGATGTCTTGGCCATTGCGCCACAATACGCGCTGCGCTTGATGCAAATCCTCGCAGAACGAATGCACACTCTTCTGCTCCACACGCGGCAGACCATCGCAGCGTGCGCCGATATTGGCGCGCTCAATCTGCTCCGCAGTTGGCCCGCCGCCACCATCGCCATAACCGAACGGCTGCAAGTACATGGGAATGCGCGCGCCGTCCTGTTCCACCAAGTTCTTCACACCGTACTGGAACTCCTTGGGCTCGATCGCGCTGTTGTAATTGTGACCCGGAGTGAGATGCGTGAGAATCTCCGTGCCGTCAAGGCCGCGCCAACGGAAAGTCACGTGCGGGAATTTGTTGGTCTCGCACCAACTCATCTTGTTGGTGATGAATGTGTCGAGTCCTGCTTGCGCCATGATTTGCGGCAAGCTTGCAGGAAATCCGAACGTATCGGGCAGATACAAGAATCGCTGCGGCGCGGCGATCCCAAAGCGCGACTCCCAATATGCGCACCCGTGCAATATTTGCCGTACAAAGCTCTCCCCTGACGGGCAAGTGCAATCCGGCTCAATCCACATCGCGCCCGCGGCTTCCCAGCGCCCCTCGGCCACGCGCGCACTGATCTCCGCGAAGAGTTCTGGCGACCGTTCCTCCACCCATGCGTACTGCTGCGCCTGGCTGCAAAGAAAGTGAAAGTGCGGGAATCGCTCTTGCAAGCGCAGCACATTTGCAAACGTGCGTGTGCACTTGCGCTTGGTTTCAGCAATCGGCCAAAGCCACGCGGTATCAATGTGCGCATGGCCAACCGCATCGCAGACCACCGGTGTCTGCGCGCCACGGCCCATGAGCAGCGCCGCCAATTCCGGGAAGAGCGAGGAACACGCTCCGTGCATTGCCATCGCATGCGAAGCCTGCGCCGCGCCGCGTACCGGAATGCGTGCCATGAGCGCCCGCAAGCCGCGGTCCAACTCGTGTGCACGCGCGTCGCTCGCTTCAAGTGTCAGAAGAATCTTGCGTGCCGCATCAAAGCCCTGCGCAAATCGCCACACCGCTTCATCCACCACCACCAATTCCGCTGATTCAAGCCGGCCCGGATGTTCTTCGCGCCAGCGCGTCTGTTGCTCCGCATGGTCCCACCAGAAAGTGCTGATTCCAAGCGGTAGATTGCAGGCGGCTTCAATGAGAAGGTCCAGTTCAACGGACGCGGCGTTCAACGCAGCATTCGGCACTTCGTTCGGCGCGGCGTTCGACGCAGCGCCCGCCGCAGCCGACGCCGCACCACCAGCCGCCGGCGCACGCTCCCACAAGAACGCTAAATCACGGTACGGGTCGAACCCCTGATGCGGCACGCTATCCTTCCACAGGAGCGCCTCCGTCCCCGACGAGAATCGCAAAGCCACTCGCTTGCCCGCCATCGAACGAGGCAACGAGCCGCGCAGTCGAAACCACGCCGTGCTCCACACCGGGCCCCATCGCCAACCAAGTTTCACTGGTGAATACGTCTGATCGAACGCCACGTCCGGCGTCACACGATCAGGCGTCTGCCACACCGCAACATCAAGCGGCGCCCGCTCCGGAAATGCAGCCGGCAGGAGGATCTCGGAAACAAAGTTCTCGAAACGAATGGCGGCGTATTGCAGGTCGGGGAGCACGAGTGGAGTCTACGGAACCCGCACCGTCGAGCAGCCCGCTCAAAGATCTGCCATCAGAGACCGCGAGCCCTGAGATTCCCAACGATCAGCCAGCCCAGGTCCCCATCTACGCCAGATTACGGCGCCCCCGCCGGCTTCTTCTGCGCAGGCGGCTTCTTGCCCGCAGGCTTCTTCTTGGCAGCAGCAGCCGCCGCTTCCGCAGCAGCAGCAGCCTTCGCTTCCTCGGCGGCCTTCAGTTCAGCGGCCTTCTGCTCAGCCGCAAGGCGAATGGCTTCCTTATTCACTTCAGCGTTCAGTGCCTCAGCAAGGCGTGCATGCGTGCCAATGATCGGCATCGTCTGCGATGCAAACGGCTTGACGGTTGGATCTGTGCAATTGTCGTACTGCCAGCGATACATAGCCAAGATCTTCGGGTTCTCATCGGCCATGTACGCCATGTACGCCTTATCGAATTCATCCCCGCTCAGCGCTTCCAGGCTTGTGACGATCGCCGTGTCATCAGCAGCAATCTCCGTTGGCAGGGTGATTTCCTGCGCAACCGCAATCTTCCCGATGATCACCTGGATAGCCGTATGGTTGGTCACCATGCGGTGCCCGAAATCCTTCACGGTTTGCTCATCCGCCTTGGCCATCGCCATCGTGCCCAGATTGATCTCCAGCAAGTCCGAAGCGGCCACCGCCTGAACGAATGCTTCCGGAGTCATCGTATGGTCCAGAACCACTGGTTCAGCAGCAGGGGTCGCGGCAGCGCCAGCAGCGGTGGCATCCGCGGCCGGTGTGGCATCGGCACCCTGCTCCGGCGTTGTGCCGGACAAGCTGTTGATCATCTTGCAACCAGGCGCTGAACCGATTGCAGCAAGGGCAGCAACGACGACAATGGCGAGAGTGCGTGGAAACATGTTTGTCATTGGATCAGGTCCGTAAACCGATGATAGAGCCGTTTGCGGTGTGGCTTGCATCAGAAGTTCACTTGATAAGTCAGTGCGAAGGAAACCGCGATACCGGCCGAATATGAGGAGTTCAACCCGTTGATCCCCTCAGAGGTCCGGTACTCGGTTTGCACATCCGGGTTCGTGAGGTTGCGCGCATTGATGGAGAACTTCAAACCTTCATAGATCTCTTGCGAAGCGGTGAAATTCAGGGTTCCGTAACCAATCTGATAGATGGCGGGCGTGAGCAAACTGGTGTGCGGGTTGGCACCGCTGATCAATGAGTCACCCTTCATGGTGTAAAAGATTCCCAGCTGGGTGCCCCAATCGTCATAGTCATACGTTGCACTGACATTCATCAAGTAGTCCGGAGTAGCGGTCATTGGCTGCGTGTTCTGTTTCACGCCATACGTGGCCAATGCATCCGAATCTTCTTTGGACAACGTTACCTCTGAAGACATGTACGTAAAGTTTGAACCCAAGGCAATGCCACGGAAATTCTCGCCAAACATCGGCTCCAATGTGACGCGCGCCTCAAACTCCGCTCCAAGCAAAGTGCCCTCGGGAAAGTTCAATGCGCTGGTGTAAGCAAATCCTTCAGTAAATCGATTGACATACTGAATCGGATCAGAAATTGTCTTGTAGAACAGCGAGCTAGAAATCAGCCAGTTCTCATAGGGAGTCCAGTCCAATCGCAAGTCGTAGTTGTTGAGCGCACTCATCTGCAGCGCCGGATTACCGATGAAGATCGGACCTCCGATGTAGTCATACTGCAGCACGGGTACCAGTTCATAGAAGTTGGGCCGCGCCAACGTCTGCGCAAACGCGGAGCGGAAGATCAAACCTTCCTGCAAAATCCAGTTGCAGCCCACCATGGGCAGATAGCGATTGGTAGTGAAATCCGCGTCCCAGTCATTGGTACCGGAGAAGTCCCGCAGCTGCTGCGTATCGGTATCAATCCACAGCGCGTTGCTGTCAGGAAGCACCGTGGTGGACATGTGCGTGCCCTCATAGCGGAGACCGGTGATGATGTTGAAAGTCTCGCTCACCGGCAAATCAATCATTGCGTACGCGGCCCAAATATCCTGCGTGCCGTCGTATGAAATGTCGGTTTCCGACTGATAGATCGGGTGATCTTGGCTTGGGAACACCGCACTCCACGGCTCATTGAAGGCGCTGGAATACGAGGTGTTCGGGTCGCCGCCGTTACTGAACGTGTCCTGGCGATAATTGCGCGACACCAAATCAAGGAACGAGCCAGTCTTGATGTAGCCCTCCCGATCATCCCATTGCGTGAATGGCAACTTCACATTGAAGGAGCCTTGTTTGCTCTCTTCTTCGTTCTCATAATTGATGTGTTGAACCCAACCAACAAATGCGTTCTGTGCCGGCGGATAGGCAATCCATTGCTGTGGATTCACTACTCCCGGCGCAACTTGGAACGCCGGCAGCCAATAAGACGCAAACTGCGTCTGGTCAGGCTGATCCTCACGCGCCTTGCTCAGCGCCAATTTCCAGTCCACCGTTGGGACCAGTAGGTCGAACACTCCAGACCTTTCACTGTCCTCGCTGCTTGGATCAAGGAAACTGAGTTTGTGCTGCCCACTAAGAATTACCGATTCCGTGCTCAACTGGCTGTAGTCCAGCGTTTCCAGTCGGTTGTACGGCGCAGCATCCGGCTGATCATGGCCAACGCCAGTGATGTCATCCGGGTTGTAACCAGGGAAGTAATAGTCCTTGCCGCGCGTATCAATCAAGCGAATTGATTGATTCTCTGAGAGCAACGTGTACAAGAACTTGGCGCCAAGCTTGTGTTCCTCCGTCTCAATGCCAAAAGACCCCATTCCTCCCCACTGGATGGAGGACGTTCCTTGCGTGACGTCATACAGTTCGGTCTTGAAATTGTCGCCCGTACCGTACTGCTCAGGCACGATCGCGGTACCGGGCCCAGCCTGCTCCAACGAGTTCAGCTGACCGTTGTCGTAGGCCGAAGCATCTTGTTCATAGAAGAAGTTTCCGAACGCGCCGACTTTGACGCCATCATCCACTTCCCACGAATTACCAAGCGCGGTCGACCACTTGTAGATCAGCGGCGCTGCACCTTCCTCGGTGGACGTTGGATTGTTGGACCAACTCTCACCGTTCTGATCCGGATGTGTAGAGAGCACATCGTTGCTCCCCCAGAAGCCAAGGTCACCACCCTTGTAGTTCAGAAACTCGCCGTCCTTCACCTGCGAATTGAAGCCCACCTGCGTCTGCACGCGGAAGTAGAACTCATCTGGGAAGTCCTTCAGTGAGATGTTGACGGCGCCGCCCGAGGCTTCGCCCTGCTGATCCGGGGTGAAGTTCTTGCTGACCTGAATGCCTTGAATGACAGCACTCGGGAACTGATCCAGTTTCACAGCGCGCTTATTCGGATCCGCGCTCGGCAAGCGAATGCCATCCAACAGCGTTGCCACGTATCGATCAGGTAGCCCGCGAATCACGGCGTACTTGCCATCTTGCAGCGTTGCACCAGGCACCAGGAGCAATGCTGCCGCAGCATCACCAGCGCCCGAGCGGGTAATCATCTCTACGCCAATGGTGTCAAGCAACTGCGGCGCTTCCAGGCGCAAACTGAACTCAATCGGCGGGATAATGACGTACGGCTCAAAGTTGGTGGGGACAACCAAGTCCTGACGCTCTGGCGCATCCTTGCCGAGGTCAACGTCCTGCACCACAAACTCTTCCATGTCTTCAAACTCGCCGGCCATGGTGACATCTGCATCCACCAGTTGCCCGGCGGCCACCGGAACATTCGCCTTCACTTCGCGTGTGTATCCGTCCTTGGTGATCACCAGCGTGTAAGCGCCCGGTGCAATATTTGGCAAGATGTACGAGCCGTTCTCGCGCGTAGTTACTTTGGCCTTCAAGCCGAGCACGCTGACTGTTGCGCCACTGATTGGCGCATTGAACTCCTTGTCGTACACCACGCCGCGAATGGAACCCCCGGCAGGTGCCTGCGCCACCGCCACGCCTGTGACGGAACAAGCCATGACCACTGACACAATCCCAGCCCTGCTCAGGTTCACCATGGATCTGCCAGGCCGGCCCGTATGTGTTCGATGCGGAGTAGTAACTCCGTGGAAGGCATAAAGCCTGACACTGCCATCGAAACACAGGTGGCTGACAGATCATCCGCACGTGGGCGCGCGTTCGGGTTGAGCGCTCCAGCATCAAGCGCGGCCGCATAGCAGCGTCCCGCGTCCTCGGTATCACCAAGCAATTGATACCCGTCGGCAAGTGAACGCCATGAGGCGGCGCGGCGCAAATTCACAATGGTTTCGGCACGCGCCTCGAATTCTGCGCGCAACCGTTGCAATTCGACGCGAGCCGCGTTCGTGTCACCCATGCGGATACGCGATTTGGCAACAATCACCCCAAACAAGGCAGTGTCTTCAGGAAGAAACACCGTGGCTCGAAAGAGTTCCGAGGCGCGGTCGAGTTGCAGCGTTGCTAATTCCTTGTAGCCGTGAGCAAATAGCACGTCGGCCAACTGCACGTGGCACTTGACCTGCAGGTCCAAGGGCAGCCCCGGAAACGCGGCGCTCAAGGCCTTCAACGCACGCTCCCGACGAGATGCATCATCGACAACCCGGTCCATCCAAGCCAAGTATCCATCGATCCCGCCACGAACCAAATCGAAATTCATGGTGGCAATCGCCTGATCAAACACATCTGCCTGCGCATCGAGTTGCGACTCCGGGAGTTTGGCTGTTCGTTCCGCTTCGATGCGACCGCGCTCCGCTTGTCGATCCGAGGAAACAGTTGCATACGCCTTGCCCTCATCGCCGAGCTTGACATAGATCCGGGCGACCTCCGTGTCAACGAAGTCTTTACCCCACGTGCTTTCGCCCACATCCACTCGGAGTGCGCGAGCGGCACACTGACGGGCCTTATCACCCTGGCCGAGCGCTGCATAACGCTGGCCGAGCAACGCGATGACATTTCCTTGGCGCCATCCCTGCATCTGGTCAGCGAGTTGTGCCGCTTGGTCAAGGAGACCAAGCTCAAGGCACGCCTGCACAACCGCCTCCTGAACGCGGGATCGATCCCGCTCGTGCGGATCGATGGGCATTCGCGAAGCAACTGCAAATGCGGTCGCAAGCAGTGAAGTACGGGATCTCGTCAATTCGGCAGTTGCAGGCGAAACGGTTGCCCCGGAGGCCTTCGCAGTACTCAAGGATGCCGACGCTCCATGCTCTAAGCGATCCTTGGTGCTCCCCGACGAACACGCTACAGGCAGTGCCCCCAGTACCACTATGACCAAAGTCGCAAAGCTGAGAAGTCGGGTGTAGGACATGTTCATGGACCCCAAGTAAAGAAGTCAGAGGCGTCTGGTGGAGAGAAACTCTCCTCCACCAGACGCCCCTCGATCAAACAATTCTACCGATCACTCAACCCATCCAACTTACGGGCATGCGCCCCAAGCACCGAGCAAGCTACCCAAGTCAGAACCCCCTACGGCGCCATCGCCATCGATGTCGCCGAAGCCAGAGCCGCCCCAGGCGCCGAGCAACAACCCAAGGTCCGGACCGCCAACTACGCGGTCACCGTTCAAGTCTGCCAAGCAAGCAGCCGCGCAGTTTGAAGAGGTGTAGCCGTACTGCGATGCAGCAGTCCAACCACAGAGCCAGTTATCCGTGCTACTGAAGGCACCACGATAGTTGGTAGCGGTCAAGAAGCTAGTGGCCGGAGTTGTACCCACGCTGGTGGCTGCATCGTTGCGGGCGAGTGGGTCAAGGAAGATCACTGGCTGAACAATCACTGAGCCGTTAGTCACATTGGGACCACGAGTGATAGAAGCAATCGGCGATGCACTGGCAAGAACGTTGTTGTTTGCCGGTGCAAAGACGCCGCGAGCAGAAGCCTCGGTGTAAGCGGCAGCGTTGGTGTTGTTATAGAACACGGTATCAGTGAACTGAATCAGATTGCCGCTTGTCTGCGAGCGGTACGCCAGTGCAGGGTCAGCAAACGGGTTCACGGCGGAGTACACGTTGTAGGCCGTGGTCCAAGTGTTAGCCCACGTCGGAGTTCCGTTGTAACCGTAGCCAGTTTGACCGCCGGTGGCTTCGCCATCGGTGTTGTCATTCTTGATGACTGCATTACCAGTATCCATGAAGATGCAGTTATTCAACTGCGCACGGGCGTTGTCACGCCACTTGGTGGCGATCTTGCCGCTCAACGGCTGGCCGATCACAGTCATGTTGTACAGAGCCATGGTGGTTACTGGCTGAGCGTCGGACTTCTCCGCGCCGTCAAACTCCATTGCCGAGTCCGGGAAACCCGAACCCGCCGCGGCACCAACAACCGAGTAACCAGAAACGATCAGACCAAACTGATGCTGACCGCGATGTCCTTGATCGATGTCAAAGGAATCGTCTCCAATGTTCCAAATGCTGAAGTACTTGATGCCGACGCATCCACCCCAGATTTCAATGCCGTCATCGACGTTATTCATGATGTCGATGTGATCGATAGTAGTGTCACGACCAACGCCACCGAGCGAAAGGCCATTCAACTCATTGCCAAGGCCAATCACCTTGCCACCGTAGCGCAGGGAACAAAACCGAAGCGATCCGCTGCTGTCGTTGTCATTGCCGCCACCGTAGAAAGTGCGCGTGTCGCCAGCGCCGGATCCGATCAGACCTTCCATGTTGGCGTAATTGCCCGCGTTCGGCGCGGCCGTATTGGTGGAAACAGCGCCCGCCCCGTACTTACCGATGAAGGCGTTGCCACAGATGGTGAGGTTGCCCCACTCGTTGGCAACCGCACGCCATTGTCCGCGCGGGTTGGTGGCGTTCCAGGTCAAGTAGTCGACCTTGGAAGTGAAGATGATTGGCTCCTGCGCAGTACCGACGCAGTTCAGGCGGGCGTCGCGAGTGACGGCGAGCGAACCACCAGTGTCACTGGCGATGATCGTTCCGGCCTCAATGGTCAGCGTGGCACCGTTGGTGAGGTAGCGGGCGCCTTGCAGGTTGTAGACGTTGTTCTTCGTCCAAGTAGTCGAGACGGTGATGTCCGACGACACCAATACTTCGGCGGCACCGGCAACGCTGCCGATCATCGAAGCGCTGATAGCGGCAGAGATTGCGAGTGTGTTCTTTGCAGTCTTCATAGGATCAAATCTTTCTTGGTAGAAATTTCTCAGCCGAATTCAGGGCGACAGCATCAAACGGTGACCTATCGCGAAGGAGACAAATCAATTCTGCTCCAAATATGTTTCCTTCGCGCTATGTGTTCTACGAAAGCACCGTTCATATTTGGTGAACTTCGTGTTGCCTTCTGGGACTTCTGCAAATTGCACCTAGATTCATGCGTAAACAGGCGTCGCTTAACAGTATCTGAATGGTTGCCTAAACCACTTCTGAACCAAACTATGTCTGTCCCAGGGCTTAGCGCTTGCTCTTGGACGCGCGCTCAACCTGTTCGATGTAACGAGCAATGTCATCGCGTGGCTTCAGTGACTGCGCATCACGCAGTAGCGGCAGCGCCTCGGTGAACCTCCCTTGCGCAACGAACACCTGCGCAATCTTGACCTTGGCATTGGCAGCGAAGGCGTCGATGCGCGCCGCGCGTTCGTAATAGAGGATCGCCTTGTCGGGCTGAGAGGCGCGGTTGTAGTGTTGACCGAGCAGCATGAGTGCTTCGCCGTCAAGAGGATCCAGCGCAATGACCTCTTCAAGGACGGTGGCAGTTTCTGCATCGCCAGCACCGCTGTTCATGGTCAGGCGTGCCTGTAACTTCAACACCTTGCGGCGGTCGGTGTCACTGAGCGTGTCGTTCCAGTTGGCCTTTACATGGGTTAGTAGCGTCTTGGATTGCAGCAACCCACCGCGCGCAGCAAGCATCTCGGCCGCACGAATCGACCGCGAAACCGGCTGCGTCGGATTCTTGGTGATGGCTCGGTCGTAAGCACTCAGCGCCATGTCCGGAAGGGCTTCAGAAACATAAATATCTCCGAGCGTAAACAGGCTGTCCACCGTGGACTTGCCTATGGAATCAAGCGCTTCCAGATTGACAGCCGCCTTCATTGGCTGCTTCAGACCCAGGTAGGTGTGTGCTTGCAGCAGCCAGAAATCCGCCTTGTCGGGGTAATTGGTGATCAGCACATCCAGCAGACTGGCGGCGTCTTCGTACTTCGCTTGCTTGAACACAGAGCGGGTCAGCCCCAGGCGCCACTCCACGTTGTCAGGCTGAAGCAGAAGTGCGTTGCGGTACGCCGCCTCGGACGGCTGGTAGTCACCCCGCGCCGAGTGGCAGAAGCCAAGCAGCCCGTACGAGTATGCGTCAGCGCCGCCCAGCTCAATCATCTTGTTGAATGCGGCAATTGCTGCTTCGTACTGGCTCTTGCGCGTGCAGATCAGGCCAATACTGCGGTAGGCGCGCCGGAAGTTGGGGAACTTGGCCACTGCGTTTCGGTAATTCACCAACGCATCGTCGATCTTGTCTTGCTGAAATTGCACGCCGCCCAGCGTCAGGTCAATGACCGCCGAGACCTCCGGACGGACGGACTCCTTCAGAAGCGTCTCCGCGGCCGGGAGTTCCTCGGCCATCAGTTGCCGCACCAGTTCCAAGAGAGCCATGTCATCCTGAGCAATGCGAGGCTCTATGTCCGCACTCACGCCGTAGCCACCAATGAATGACTTCTGGAATCCCGGATCGTTCCAAATCACCGCGAGGTCTGGCTGCGAAATCTTCATGGATGGCGGCGGCGCTTCGCCACCCACCCCGGCTGGGGCATTGGCCATGGACACGCAGGGCGCAGCACCCAACGCAGTGACTGCAATCAGGAGTCGGGCAACAGATCGAATGTGTGCTGTAGTGTCAGAAGTCATGTGTTAACTCGGTTGAAAGCGAATCGGTACGCGCATACGACAACTCACGCGCTGGCCAGCTTTGATGGCTGGCTCAAATTTCCATTGACGCACAGCAGCAAGTGCGGGCGCCTCAAATTGTGGGTGTGATGATTTCTCCACGCGCGGATTCACCACACGACCCGTGTCATCAACAATGAAGATCAGCGTCACCACGCCCTCAACGTTGCGCGCACGCATTTCTGACGGATAGGCGCCCGCCACTTGGTGAACGGGGCGCGGACGCTGGTCGATCTCCGACATGCTGAACGCGCCCTGAAATTCCTGCTCGCCACCGCCAGCCTTGCCGGTTCCACCAATTCGGCCACCCGATGACAGCGAGGCACCACCACCGAAATCCGAGGCGCCCCCGGCGCCGGCGCCATTGAGTGCCTGTTCCAACGCGCCCAAACTTGCAGAGTCCAGCGCCGGCGCATCATTGGAATCAGACGGCGTGTCAACCGCTGCCAGCACCTGATTGGGATCAGGCGGCGCGTCGGTAGGAGCCTTGAGGTCCGGCTGAACAACTTCCTTCTCTTCCTCAACTTTGTCTTTGTCCTTCTGGACATCTTCATTCAAGAGCTCAACATCGCGCCGGCTTGATTGAACGGTCTCGTCACTGAGAAACAAAATTCCACCAAAGGTAATGATCACCGCGTGCACCAACAGTGCACCAACAATGCAGAGAATGATCTTGGTCTTGCTCACTTCTTGTCTGTATTGATGCCGACCTTGGCGATACCAATCTTGCGGACTTCATCCAGAACACCCACTACGAACTTGAAGTCCGCGTTGCCATCGCTGTTGATAATCACCTTGGGATCCTTGGCAACCACCTTGTAGGTCTGCAACTTCATGGGCAACTGTGCCAGCGAAATCTTGTCTTTGTTGAAGAAGATCTCGCCCTTTTCATTCACGCTAATAGTGACCGCCTTGTCCAATTCAGACTGCTCGCCCAGCGACTGCGCGGTGGTTGCACCGGGCAACGCCACTTGCACGCCCTGATTTTTGGACATGCTCAGCGAGACCATGATGAACGTGGCCAGCAGAAAGAAGATGATGTCGATCAACGGAATGATCTCAATGCGCGCGCCCTTCTTCTTGCCGCGCCGCATTCCGCCGCCGCCGCCGGCCATCTCAGGATCCTCCCAGCGACGTTGAGGTCCCGTGGTACGGATCGACTCGCAACGTTAACTCTTCCTCTTCCGCTTCCGCTTCTTCTTGAGCGCGCTTGGTTGCTGCAGCGCCGCGCGGATGAGTCTCCACCAACAACTTCAACTGCTCACCGGCTGCCAGCATTTCCGTCTCAATGCCTTCGATGCGGTTGTTGAGGTAATTGAATGGCAACAGCGAAGTAATGGCGATCACCAGTCCGAAGGCGGTAGCGATCAGCGCCTCGGAAATACCTCCAGTGATGGCGCCCGGCGAACTGAGGTCGCCGCCGATCGAGGAGAATGACGCCATCATGCCCGTCACCGTTCCCAGCAGTCCAAGAAGTGGCGCCAAGGTAATGACCGTGTCCAGGATGGCAATGCCGCGTCGATAGCGCTTCAGCGCGCGTGTCTCTGCGTACACCAAGGCGTGACCCAACGATTGGTCGCGGTGTTCAAGCGCATAGCCAAGAGTGATGACCACTGCATCCTTGGAGTTCTTGGCAATCGCAATCGCGGCAGCGAGGTCGCCCTTGCCGACCTCTACAAAGAACTTCGCAATCGTCTTGGGGCTGCGCTTTCGTTGTTCGGTCAGCAGGAACAGCAGACGTTCCAGTACCACCGCTACCGCCGCTACTGACGCGAAGAGCAGCGGCCACATGATCGGTCCGCCCTTCTCAAAGATGTGCACGATGTTGGTCTTCTGTACCAGCGCCTTCAGCGCACCGCCGCGGGATGGATCAAGCGGTAGCGTTCCCTCACCCGAAGCGACCAGCGTGGCGATCGAGCCAGAGAGTTCCCCCTCCAGTTGGCGCACCAGCGGATTGACTGATCCAACCTGTGCAACAGCAATGCCCGCCATGCCGGAATCAGCGCGGAACAGCGCGATCGGTCCGATCATGGCGAATTGCCCCTGCAACACTGCTCCCATGGTGTCCACGGAGACGCCCGCAAAGCGCATCCCACCGACCACATCAAAGAGCCGCTTGATGGTCAGTTCGGTAAATGTGGTCTGTCGAGCAAAGCGCTCCACCGGAGTGAGCGTCTTGTTTTCCACGGCTTGCTTGGCCTTTTCAACGGGCTCCGCATAGACCTGCATCTCACCCACACCAACTTTGGTTTCAAAGGTCCGGGCGTACTCATCAAGCAGACTGCCGATGTAACTCAGCTCATCTTGACGAACCTTCATCTCGGCCTTCAACGTGCCGATTTCCAACGCGCCGGCATCAACGAGGCGTTGCACCTTGTCGCCATCTTTGCGAAGTTGCACAACACCTTCTTCCAGCGAGGTGAGTTCCTGAGCGAGCGGCAACTTCTCAGCGGAGACCAGCGCGCGCACACTGTTGAGCTCGCCAATACTCTTGTTGAGCTCGCCCTCTGCGCTGCGCGATGCCTTGCCGATGGCCGGGTTGACCTCTGCAGGCTGCGCCGCTGGTGCCTGCGCGTGCGCAGCGCCAACTGCCAGAAGCGCTGCGGCTGCCATACGAATGGTTGATTTGAGTGTCATCATTTGATTGTGATTGGAAGGGGGACGAAGGATGGCGTTTGTTTGCCCTGAATGATTTCCAACGCTTGCATGATCTGGTTTGACGTGGCAGCGGAAGCGGATTCCCACTTCCATCCATCCTCAGTGGGACGACCAATCCCAGCCAATCCGCGCGGACTGATGTAGTACGCCTGCGCTAGACCAACATAGAACACTTGCACCTCGCTGGATGAACCATCCGCGAGCGTTCGAATCTCATAGGAAACCGAAATTTCGCTGTTTGCCTTGTTCAATTCGTTGAGAATGCCCAGGACGTTCTGGAAGCGCTCGGCAGTGGACACGCGCGTATTCGTTGGGTCTGCAGGCATGCGCTGCATCAACGGCAGCAGCTTTGCACTGACTGGCTCGGGCATCATCTTGGCAAGTTTGCGCACCTGGTCTTCCATAGTGGTCACCGCGTCCGAAAGCTGCGCGGTGACGGCCTTGAGTTGATCGTTCTCCGCCACCAGTTCGTCGCGCTTCTTGTTGGACTCCACCACCGCCAATTCTGACTGGGTGATTCGATCCTTCAGGACGCCCACTTCCTTACCAACCAGTTCAATGCGCCCCTGCAGAATTTCTTTGCCCTGCTGCCAATCGTTGCGCTCCTTGGAAATGATCTGCTGCGTCTCGATCCACTTGTTCAAGGTCAATCGGGTCTCGTCGAGCGTGGCCGGCGGGGCTGGAGGCGCGGCGGGAGTTGCTGCCGGCGCAGTCTTGGGCTTCGCGGCAGTCCCGGAGGCCTTTGGCTTTTTGTCGCCTGGCTTGGCGGCCGGAGTTGGCTTGGTCGCCGGAGCGGGCGCGGTCTCCTTTGTTTCGGGCGCGGTCTCCTTGGCTTTGGGCGGGGTCTGCTTTGTTTCGGGCGCAGCGTCCTGCAGCGGCTGTGCGAATGCTGCGATCGGCTCAACCAGGAACGTGACAATGGCGACCGACGCCAATGCCATGATCCAATAGCGGCCGCGTTGCGCGAGGGCAGTCAGAAGTTTGGGACTATTCATGGTTCATCAGCCTTCGCCCAGAGCCTGGGCGTTGCAAGTGCGAAGTGGGGCAAAGCCGCGTGCGCGACACCCCATCCGTGGCCGAGAGGCTATGGATCACGCATATCCCGTCTGTAAGGGTTTGGTTCAGATTGTGTTAGCGCCCGCCAATTGGGCCCCCAGAGGCCGGAATCCAGCCCCACCCTGCCTCGCGTACACCACCAATTGATGCCAATACCACTCTTCCTCGGCCTCGACATCGGAACTTCCTCGCTGAAGGCGCTGATTGCCACCGCCGAGGGAACACCCGTTGCCCACGCTTCGGTGGAATATCCGCTCTCTACCCCGCGCCCGGAGTGGAGTGAGCAAGACCCCGACGACTGGGTGCGCGCTGCCCACCAAGCCACGCGCGCCGCCATAGCAGCCGCCGTTCGCCTCGGCCATGCCGATGCAGCCCACCGTATTGCCGGCATCGGCTTCAGCGGACAGATGCACGGCGCCACCTTCGTGGACCGCAGCAATACACCGCTGCGCCCATGCATTCTCTGGAACGACGCACGCAGTGCAGATGAGTGCGACCGTCTGGATCGCGACATCGGTCGCGAAACCATCGTGGCCCGCACCGGCAACCGCATGCTCGCCGGATTCACGGCGCCCAAGGTGCGCTGGGTGCAACGCCACGAACCCGGCGTGTGGAGCGCCACCGACTGCATCCTCCTTCCTAAGGACTACGTGCGCCTCAAGTTGGGCAGCGTGCGCGCCACCGATGCCGCCGATGCCAGCGGGACGCTCTACTTTGATGTTGCACGGCGCGTCTGGAGCATGGACATGTTGCGCGACTTGGAAATCAATGCTTCGCAGGTTCCCGCGTGTCATGAATCGCCTGATCCAGTGGACCAACTCTCTCAATCCGCGGCAGCGCTGATGGGGCTCACTGCTGGCATTCCGCTGGTCGCTGGTGCCGGCGATCAAGCAGCGAATGCCATCGGCTCAGGCATCATTGCGCCGGGCGCGGTGGCTGCAAGCTTGGGCACGTCGGGCGTGATCTTTGCGGCCAGCGATTCGTTCCGCGCCTCGCCCGACGGTGCCCTGCATGCATTTTGTCACGCGCTCCCTGGTCGATGGCATCTCATGAGTGTGATGCTCTCCGCCGCAGGAAGCATGCGTTGGTACTTGGACACCCTCGCCCGGGACGCCATTGCGCGCGCTAATGCCGAAGGAGTTTCGATCCACCAACTGCTCGATCAGGACGCCGCCACCATTGCGCCGGGCTGCGAAGGACTCCGCTTCGTTCCCACGCTCGCCGGCGAACGATGCCCCATTCCCAATCCGCATGCACGTGGCGGATTTCATGGCATCAGCATGGCGCATACACAGGCGCACTTCACGCGGGCTGTGATGGAAGGCGTTGCCGCTGGAATGGGTCTGTGCATGGGCCTGATTCGACAAGCCGGAATCACGCCACCCGAGGTCATTGCATCGGGAGGCGGATTTGAAAGCCCACTGTGGACCGCCATGCACGCCAACGCCTTTGGCATTCCAGTGCGTCAGGCCGATACCCCGGATAGCGCCGCCCTCGGCGCGGCAATCTTGGCAGCCATTGGAACGGGAAATCGCGGGAAATTTCAGGAATCTTCGCGGGCGAGCGCCGAAATCACACCCGGCATTCAGCCAACGCAATTACAGCTCTGGAAAGACCTTATGGCTGAACAGGAAGTCCTGCAGAGAACTGCCCTTTGACACAAATCAAGAATCCGCGGGCGATTTCCTTGCACGTTCGCCCACCCGGGCTACATTATTTTTAGATTGAGATTGCTGTCGAGGAGGCGAAAAGGGCCAACTCTGCCTTTCCCTCCTCCCTCACAAGGGAGACCGATGCGCTCGATGGGTTAAACCCCATCGAGCGTTCTTAATTTTCGGATGATTTTCCGGATGATGTTCCGGATGGCTGGTCGGGCGGATCCCCAAATTCCTCGCGCCGCCCCTTGGCAGCGCGCTCATCGTCCGCCTTTAACTTCGCTTCGAGTGCACTATCGCCCGATTCCTGGCGCTGTACTGCTTTCCAAGCAAAGAACGCCACGGCAATCATTCCCATGATCGCCACCAACATGGTGACCACGTTGGAGATTGACCATGCACCGGCGGCCACAAGATTCACGTCGAGCATGATCACGCCTTCGCCCTGAATTACGCCACGGCGCTGGATTTGAAGCCAGTCTTACGGAGCGCGAGAACCTTGGACTGCAGGTTAGTACCAGGGCAAAGCGTCTGCGCACCCTCCCACTCCTTGTGTGTCTTGACGTTTGCAGTTGGAATGCGATAGACGCGCTGTAACTGGGCAACCGTTCGGTTCAGCCCAGCGACCTGTGCGGCTGATGGCCGCTGCGACATGAAATTACCCATGCACATCACCCCGATGTTGTTCTCGTTGCGATTCTTGACGTGCGCGCCTTGCCACTTTGTGACATCGCGCCCCTGCCAGACAACACCAGAACGGTCAACGATGTAGTGGTAACCAATGTCGCTCCAACCCTTACCGCGATGACCGTTTCGAATCCATTCCAAGCGCAAGCGCGCCTCAAGGTCAGTCACGCCCCAGAATGGCGTCATCCCATCGTGATGGATAGTGATGTACTTGGGCGGCAGCATGGGATCCATGCCCTTGGTGTTTGGAACATCGCCGGCGGTGGACCATGCCGCGCGCGGGCGCGCAAAGGGAACCGGACCATTGCTGTAGCAAATCGCCGGAGCCTGCACCTCGCCCGTCTTCGGGTCCACCTTCTGATCAATGCACACCACTCCCGGAGGAGCGTCAACACCTACTTCTGGAATGTCCGGCCACTCCGGCGCCGGGAGGCGGCTCGAAGCCAACTGCGTCGCGCGGCTGGTGGCGCACCCTGCCACAAAGAGCGCTCCAAAGAACACAAAGGATCGTCGCGCAATAGCCATGCCGCGTTCGGCGGATTTCGCCAAGCGGAGTGCCTCAGGCGTGCTGTCACTACTGTTGAGATCGGTGCTCATGTCGCTTCCTTGCAGACTGCTACGCACACTTGTGCAAAAAGATCAGCCGTCCTTCCTTGGATCGGCACACATGCTTCCACAACTGCAGTTTACGCACGACTTTGAGACGAGCGTAAACGGCCAAATCCTGCAAGAAATCCGCCGATATCTCTGCACGCCATCACGCCGTACCGGGCTCCGCAGTGAGATTCGCTTGCAGCGCCGCCATCTGCTTCTCCAGCTCACGCGTCCGTCGGAGCAATTCTGGGAGTTGCTGAATAGCGATGAACTGCCGCTTGGCCAACTTGTCCGAAATGGCGGGTACGCCCAGCACCAATGCTCCGTCCGGAACGTCACGCATCACCCCGCTCTTGGCGCCAACAATGGACTGCTTCCCAAGAGTCAGGTGGTCCGCCACTCCAGACTGCGAAGCAATCACGGCGTAATCGCCCATGTGCACACTGCCCGCAAACCCAACCTGACCCATGATCAGGCAGTGCTTACCAATCTGCACATTGTGGGCAACGTGCACCAGATTGTCGATCTTGCTCCCCTTCCCAATGACGGTTGGTCCAAGCGCGCCGCGGTCAATGGCGGTGTTGGCGCCGATCTCCACATCGTCATGAATGATGACGATCCCCACCTGCAACATTTTGCGATGGTGACCTTCATCAAACACGTAGCTGTATCCGTCGGCGCCAATGACGGTGCCGGAGTGAATGCTCACGCGGTTGCCCACTTGGCATCCCGGATAGATCACCACATTGGGATGGAGCCGCGTGTCATCGCCAACAACGCAGTCTGTACCGATGTTCACAGCGCTCAGTAGCGCGCACCGCTTGCCGATCGTGGCCCGCGCGCCGACGACGCAATTCGGCCCGATGTGCGCGGTTACATCTACTTGCGCTGAGGGATCGATGACCGCTGTCGGGTGGATTCCCGCAGCATGCTCAACCGCTGGATGAAAGAGCGGCAACAGGCGCGCCACTGCGATACGCGCATCCGCCACGCGGATCACTACTTTGGAGGACGGTTGCACTTCACCCGAAACCAAGATGGCTGATGCTCCACTCCGCTCGGCAGCCTCAAGGTAAGAAGCCTTCTCTGCAAAGGTCAGGTCACCAGGACCCGCCCGATCCGCTGGCGCGAATCCTTTGAGAATGACGGAGCCATCGCCGTGAACTTCGCCATGAACGCGCTCAGCGAGCTGTGTTGCTGTGAATTGCATGATGTATGTGGGGTCGGCACGCCGACCACGAAACGGTGGACTTGGAGTCAGTGACTGGATGCCGGGCGCAGACGGCGGCTCGCCGCATGCTTGGCGTGACCAGCAAGGCACTCCTTGAGACTGATCATCTTCTGCGCATCGACATCCCACACCTTGAGTCGCAAGCAGCGATAGATGTCAATGGGACGAAGCGAGGTGGACTTGGGCGTCATCAGTTCCGGAATCGCTTTCTTCACTTCCGGCAAGCGGTAGAAGGGGATGCGCGAATTCAGGTGATGAATGTGGTGGTAGCCAATGTTTGCCGTGAACCACGACATGATGGGACCGGTCCGCAAGAAACTTGAGGACTCCATAGCGGCGATCTCATACGCCCAACCGGCACGGTTGTAGAACGAAACCCCGGGGAAATTGTGCTGCGCATAGAAGAGGTAAGTGCCGATTGCACTGGCAATGAAGTGCGGAATGATCATTGCCAACAGCAGCGCGGTCCATCCGAAGAACCACACCAATATCGAGCCCATGACAACATGCAGGCCAATGGCGATCACCCCGTCGTAGTGCTCGCTCGGCTTATTGAAGAATGGATAGACGCACATTCCGTAGAAGAAGATGAACACGTATCCAAACAGAATCGTCAGCGGATGACGCATGAACTGGTACTTGAGCCGGCGGCGCGGTGACGAGCGCAAGTATTCCTTGCTGGTCATCACCGGGAACGATCCAATGTGCGCAGAGCCGAGTTTGGAATTGTGTTTGTGGTGATAGTTGTGCGAACTACGCCAGACACTGCTGGGACTCAAGCACAACATGCCGACGCCCCACATGATCCACTCTGCCATGCGAGAACGCGGCAAGATGGCGTGATGTTGCTGATCGTGATAGATGACGAACAGGCGCAGCACCAACAAGCCTTCCAGCACCATGCAGGCGAGCCGAATGCTGATGTGGAAATTCAAGAGGGCTCCCACAAAGGAAGCGACTAGGAGCACGAGCGTGGACAACACGTACCACCAACTACGAGCGGTCGAATCCGATGCAAACGGACGCGTAGCAAGAATAAGTTCCTTGCCCGTTCGCACCTTGGTCGCGTTATTTGTGTTTGTTCGTCCGCTGCCTAAGTGGCGGACGTCCCCTTTTGCAAACTGACGAGGATTAGGGACAGCAATACTGATTTACGAATTCTCTTTCCGACTGTCGACGGAGCGCGTCGCACGGTGTCCTTGATGGAAGGAATGTCCCATTTCAACAGTGTAGTAAGGGTCTGCAGTCAGGGGTCACGCCGAATTCACAGAAAGATGGCAAGAGTTTGGACAGGCACCGCCGGGGCGTGACCTGGCGCAGCGAAATCCGCTTGAAAAATAGGGGCGAAACCTGCGTACCCATGGGCCGTGAATTCGGTGTGCTTTGGCGTTCTCGGGTACAATTTGTAGTTCACCGAAATGGCAGAATCACAACCCATCCCAGCCGACAGCGCAGCGCCCCAGGGCGCCAACGCCGCCCCCACCGCCGACGAATACACCTCGAGCACCATCCAAGTCCTGGAGGGCTTGGAAGCCATCCGGAAACGCCCGGGGATGTACGTCGGTGGCGCAGGACCGGAAGGCCTGCATCACCTCGTTTACGAATGCGTCGACAACGCGATCGATGAGGTCATGGCCGGGTACGCCACCAATGTCCACGTGACCATCGGCGTTGACG
>CALQCP020000002.1 GCA_943329105.2 Chitinophaga pinensis
ATGCGTTTCATGGCCGCGTGGGTGATCGCACCGATCACACTTCTTTCATTGAGTAGCGGCAAATTGCCCACCTACGTGCTGCCGCTCTTTGCGCCAGTTGCAGTGCTGGTTGCCATCGGACTGCTTCGCGCGCGTGCTGCGGAGCGGGTCATGCCGGATCGCCTTGCGCTCTTTGCACGCACGTTGGTGCGCATTGCTGCGGTGGCATCGTTCATCATCGCTATCGCCGGTGGGCGCCGCTTTGGCATTCCCGTGTTGTGGGAGTCCGGTGAGGCGCTGCGCTTCACGTACATCGGCGCCGCGCTCCTTCTGTGGGCGCAACTGGATGTGTGGAGTTGGAAGGCCACCGATCCGCGCACGTGGCTCATGCGCACGGCCATTGCTCCGGTGCCCGTCTTGCTTGCCATCCAATTCCTGTATCCCGAAGCCGCGCTCACCGCTGTCAAGCATCCATGGCCGCTCTTACAGCGTCATGCTGAAGAATTGAAATCAGTCAATGTGTTGGTGACCAGTGCGGCGCCTGCGCACGCACTCTCTTGGGTCACCGGTCGCCGCGACTTTGTGATTGCCGGATCGCCCAGCGAATTTGATAACGAACTCAATCTTCCGCACGAGCAATCGCGCAAGATTGAATGGTCTACTGTTGCGGCCAAAGTGCTTGCCACCAAAGCGCTCGCCCCTGCACAATCGATCGCTGTACTCGGTTCAACACATGAACTTGAGCGCTTGGTGCAGACTCCTGGACTTCCCGCGCCCGATGCGCGCGAAACCGTCGGGTCACTCACCATCATGCACTGGCGTTAATCAGCGTTGTGGGCGCATGGCGCTCCGCTGCACTGGATACGTTCGTCTGCAGCAGCATCACGGAATCCACCGTCAATCCCGGGCCAAACGCCGTCACTAACGCTGGTTGGGGCAGGGCGTACGGCGCGCCGCCGTTTGCAGCGCGCGCCGATTGCCACATTCGCTCCAATACAAAGAGCACCGTTCCGCTTGACATGTTGCCATGCTCCCGCAACACCGCACGCGGCACCTCGGCACTCGGCTCGCCCGCGCGCACCACCCCGGCGCGCACGCATGCATCAATGATGCCCGCGCCGCCCGGATGCAAGATCACCGCCGCGTCCGCGCCGGCGAACTCACGCATCGCTTGCTCCACTGCGTCCGGAACCTCGCGCGCCAACGTCATGGCAAACCCGCTGTCAGTCACGGTCCACGTCATGTGATCTTCCGTTCCCGGAATGACGCGGCTGCGCCCAGCACCGATCGCCGCCATCGCCGCACCCGGCAACTGCGCGCAGGAAATCACCGCCGCCGCTGCGCCATCAGCAAAGAGCGTGATCGCCACCAAGTTCTGCGGATCAGCATCTGGTCGAAAGTGCAGCGAGCATAACTCCACGCACACTAAGAGAACGCGCGCCTCCAGATCGGCGCAGGCCAGACCAGCCGCAGCACGCAGCCCGGTGACGCCGCCGAAGCAGCCCATGAATCCCACCTGCATGTGTCGCACGGAATCGCGCATACCCATCGACGCAGCGATCGCCAAGCCAACGCCCGGTGACCGAAATCCAGTGCAGGTCACAATGATCAGGTCGGTGATGTCTTGCGCGCTGATGCCCGCGTTCACTAACGCCTGCCGCGCGGCGCGTTCAGCCAGCGGCGGCGCGTGCAGATGGAACGCATGCATGCGCTCAGCGGTACTCATATGTAAGACATCAGCCAGCGGCAACACCGCAGCACGCTGTTCGATACCGCTTCCAGCAACCACACGCCCCAAGAACTGCTGCGCAGTAGACGAAAGCCCCAGACGCTCCGCTTGTTCTGCTGCAATGTCGGTTTGCGCGCGCACCAACGCTGGCGTTGCTACTCCCGGCGCGTGCAGTAATGGACGGGGCACACTCACGCGCCCACCACTATTTCACTGGCGCGTCGCGCAGCCCATGGCGCCATCTTGACCGCCGCGCGCGTGGCGTGTGCCGCCACTCGACCACCGCGGAGCAGCATGCCCACTCGCAGGGTGTGCGCCTGTGCACGGCCAACCGTGGCGCGCCATCGCCGTTGATACTCCGCTGCAGCAGCCGCTGTCCATCCACCGCGGAAACACTCGCCCAGCAGCATGGCACCTTCGATCGCCCAGCCCATTCCTTCACCGGTGTACGGCTCTGCGTAGCCCGCCGCATCGCCAACCAGCGCCACGCGACCAGCGGTGACAGCACGCGGTTTCCAAGGCAGAGGACCGCACGCCGCCTCCAGCGTGGGCATCGGTTGCGATGCCTCATAGTGCGCCAAGAACCGCGCCAACTGCGGCGCGCGCGTAGCCATCATGCGCAGCGCCTCCGCCGGCGCCGTTGGCCAGCGATCGCCGCGTTCCACAATCGCCGCCATGTGCACTGCGTCGCCGCGCCGCACCAGACCCACGTACGCACTTCCAAAGAGAATCAGTTCGATCGTCCCCTCTGGCGCCAGTGTGTGATCATCGGTGCAGCGGTCGAATGTAAAGCTCCAACCAGCGCGGGATCCCACCGTCGTGGGCGCCATTCCGGCGGCGCGCGCGATGGCGCTGCCCACGCCGTCCGCCGCCACCACCAGATCAAAGTGCTGATCGCGCGGTGCGACCGATGAATCGTTGAGCGTGGTGATGGTCACCACGGCCGGCGCGCCGACCTGCGCGCCCTCATCTCCACCCGCTCGGACAAGTTTCACTCCGCGCCCCGCGTGGATCGCGGCCCCCGCGCGGCGAGCTCCATCGCGCAAGGCTGCATCGAACGCCGCGCGCGGCACGATCACGCCTGGCTGACCGCCGAACGGGTGCGTCCATACGGGATGTGCATTTCCGGCGCGGGCGTCCAACATGCGCACTTCCCGCGTGGAACCGGCGCGTGCCTGCTCCAGTGCGTCCCCCAGGCCAAGTTCCGCGAGCCACGCCGCGGCGCGGGGCACCAGGCATTCGCCGCAGCACTTTGTTCGGGGCGCGGGCTGCCGCTCCAGAAGGGTCACCTGCCAGCCATGGCGGGCCAGAACGGCCGCGGAAACCGCCCCGGCTGGCCCCCCTCCTACCACGCAGGCAGTGCGCGGAACCGGGGTCGGGCGGGGATCGGGCATCCGGTCAACGATAGCCGCCAGGCGCTGCAACGGTCGGTTGGGCCAACAATTGTGCCGGGGAACAACAAATATTCAGAATCCGTGATGGGTGGCACCTGCAGATCTCGTTCATAAGAGTGGCAGACGGATCCCTTCCCTTTCGGGCTCCTTCCGCCGTCGTTCGCTGAGTCGGAACCTTCCCCCTTTTCTTGGTTCCGCCTCAATTCCTTGAATCACTCGCATTTCCTTTTGGAGCACTTTCATGACCCGAACCTTCATTTCATCGTTGTGCGTCCTCGCATCGCTGACCGCCGCTGCCCACGCTGGCTACGGAGTGGTGGAAGCCACCGGAGCGTTTCAGCTTCCGGGCGGAAATTCGCTGACCTATGTCTCTGAAGTGGGCGCTGCCTACAACCCGAGAGTTCAGGGCTACAACTTTGGAAGCGTCGACGCCCTTGCTGGCCAGACGCTTCAGTTGCAAAACTGGTACTTCGAGAACTACGCATACAACGGCGGCGCTGGCAGCAACAACTGGCTGAGTGACAGCTCAAGCGCCACGCTCCGCATGGTGATCAGTCAGGGCGCGACGCAGGTTTCGCTGACGGACTTCACGCTCAACCAGGATCACACGGACGTCAACAACCGCTTCTGGCAGCTCGCTCTTCTGAGCCGCGGCACCAATGTGGCTGCTGGCCTTGCCAACGGCTCATACTCCGTTTCGTACGAAGTGAATTACACCTACAACATCTGGGACGGATCATCTGCATCTGTCGGCAGTGCATCAACCGGCGCAAGCACCGGCACCTTTACTGTTGTTCCCGCCCCCGGCGCACTCGCGCTGTTGGGCGTCGCTGGTCTCGTCGGCGCGCGCAAGCGTCGCTGACGAGCATGATGTCGACTGCGTTCTTAGCGCATTCCTAGCGCAACAGTCCGCACTTCGATGATGGTTCAAGCCTCTGCCTTTCGTTTGCATAGGTGACACAGGTCTTTCCCCCGATCCCCCAGTCCCCCTTACTTCTCAAACGATCGAAAGAACACTCAACATGAAGAACACGAACACCATGACCCTCCTGGCTGCTGGAACCTGCGCGATGATTGCTGCGAGTGCGGCGAATGCGGCGGTGTACTACAGCACGAACTTCGGCACGGGTTACGTGAATGGCAACCTCGCGGGTGTCGCGGCGACCGCGAATTCCGAAGGGCAGAATGGCTGGAAGCAGGTCAGCACGGTAAACACCACGCCAATCCAGGTGGGCGGTGGCGCCGCGCTCGTCGGCACCTCGGGTCAGGATGTCTGGCGCGCGTTTGATTCGAGCGCTACTGCCACTGCCGGAACGACCTTGTACGTCAGCGCGAGCATCAAGGTGACCGCGGCCCAGTCCGGCGGCGACTACTTCATGTTCGTCGGTGACCCAGCGGGAACTACCAGCAATTTCTACGGACGATTGTTCGCGAAGTCGACCGCCGGCGGAATGTTGCTCGGTATCCAGTCCACGTCCGGAACCGGTAGTGCCGTCACCTACGGCACCACCGTACTCAGCCTCAACCAGACATACAATGTGGTCTACGCGTATGACTTCGTTGCGGGCTCGCTCAACGACACCTTCACGATGTATGTCGACCCGACTTCCACGAACCGTGCAAGCCTGACTTCTTATGTCAGCGCGGCATGGCTGTCGACCTCGGTTGCCGAACCTGCCCAGCTGACCGAAATTGGACTCCGCCAGGGAAGCTCGGGCAATGCCCCGACGGTCTCCGTCTACAGCCTCGCGGCCGGCAGCAGTCTCGCTGACGTCGGCGTCGTCCCCGCCCCCGGCGCTCTCGCGCTCCTCGGCGTTGCTGGCCTCATCGGCGCTCGCCGTCGTCGCTAAGCCTCGGCTTCGATCTCCTTTGTCACACTCCCCGCCGCGCGCCCCGTTCAGAGGCGCGCGGCGGTGTTTCATCACCTCCATACACGCCACACACACGTGCTACACCCCGCACAATTCCGTGAATATTCCCACAGCGCGTGATGGTTCGCGCCCGCCGTTCTCGTTCTTATAGTGTGCGCGTGGTTTGTTTCGGTCCTAGATTCTGAACGCGCATCAACTATCTCTCTTCACGCGGATTCATTCCTTCAGGATTCACATCGTCATGAACATTTCAAACACTACCGTTGCCGCATTGCTGGCAACCCCTGCACTCTTTGCATCGTCTGCCTCCGCCAGCTTCACCGGTTGGACCGCGGCCATGTCGTCCGATGCCAACTACATCTACATGGATGTCTTTGCCGGCTTCAACAGCTCGGCCGATCATGTCCTGAGTGTCTTGGACATGAATATCGCCGCACAGGGCACCAGCTTCTATCAAGCCTCCGGTGCTTCGGTGAATCGTTGGGCGCCCGTCACCTACACATCGTCGGACACATCCGCCGACAGCTTTGTGACCATCGGTGACACGATCGAGGAGGGGGTGCGTTACGCCGGTACCGCAACAGCGGCTGATCCGAGTTTCACAAACTACAACACTTCCAACGCCACCACCATTCCCGTCAATGCCGGCTGGTACTCCTACTTGCCGCTCGGTCCGGAAGGTGACGCTGTCCCCCTCTCAGTGATCCAAGGAAAGCAGTGGTTCGGCGAAGACTCGCAGTTTGTGGTGCGTGTTGCACACTTGGTATTCACCGTGCCATCCGTCCAACCAGGAAGCACCGTGAGCTTTGCGGGCACCACCGGCTACCGCACCGGCTCCAGCACCGAAGTCTACTTCGGCACCGATGCCCAGATCTTTCAGGTTCCCGCGCCCGGCGTCATGGCGCTGTTGGGCGTTGCTGGTCTCGTCGGCGCGCGTAAGCGTCGCTGAACCGCCGACCGTCTTTCCGTTGCATTCATCCCACCGCGCGTTGCATTCTGCAGCGCGCGGTGGTGCTTTGCGCCTCCACCTATGATCCCCACCCCGGCACCCCGCGCGTGCCGCTCCCCATGCTCCTCGTCGCCACTGATCTCTCCAAGTCCCACGGCCTGCGCGAACTCTTCCACGGGGTGAGTATCAGCGTGGCCGACGGCGACCGCGTCGGTTTCATTGGTCCCAACGGCGCGGGCAAGTCCACGCTCCTGCGCATGCTTGCCGGTGCGGAAGAGCCAGACGAAGGCATCGTGCGCACGCAACGCGGCGCAGTGATTGTCTACGTCCCGCAGCGTGATGACTTTGACGATGGTCTCACGCCGCGCATCGCCGCCACCGCCGCCGCCATGAAGGCCGCGTCCGTGCACGGCGATCATCACGAAGCCGAAGTGCTTGGCAGCATGATCCTTGGCAAACTCGGCTTCCCCGAAGCACGTATGGACGAACCCGTGGAGCGCCTCTCCGGCGGTTGGAAAAAGCGCCTCTCCATCGCCTGCGGCCTTGCCGAATCGGGCGGTACGCCAGACCTCTTGCTCTTGGATGAACCAACCAACCACCTGGACGTCGAAGGCATCCGCTGGCTTGAACAGTTTCTTTCACGCTCCTCCAACGACATTCGCGCCGGTGCGTGCGTCTTCATCACCCATGACCGCGCATTTCTTGAACGCGTCGCTACCCGCGTGGTGGAACTAAGCCGCGCGTATCCGCAGGGCACACTGGCCGCCGAAGGAAATTACTCCGAGTTCCTCCGCCGCCGCGGTGAATTCTTAGAAGGCCAAGCGCGCGCCGAAGCCGTGCTTGCCAACGAAGTGCGCATCGACGACGCCTGGCTCGGCCGCGGCGCGCAAGCGCGGCGCACCAAGGCAAAGGGCCGCATTGAAGACAGCGCAGAACGCCGCGAAGAACTCGGCGCGATCGCTGAACGCAACGCCGCCGCCGGAGCCGGTGGCGCGCGCGTTGACTTCACCGCCAGCGGTCGCCGAACACGCCGCTTGGTGCATGCCACCGGTATTTCCAAGGGCTTTGAGGGCCGAACGCTCTTCCGCGACCTTGACTTGGAACTCATCCCAGGTGACCGCCTTGGACTCATGGGCCCAAACGGCAGCGGCAAGACCACGCTCCTGCGCATCCTCTGCGGCGACCTTGCCGCCGACGCCGGCACCGTGCGCTTTGCAGATCCAAAGCCGCGCATCGTGGTCTTGCGCCAGCAGCGCACGGACATTCCGCCCGACACACTCTTGCGCGATGCCATCTGCCCGCACGGCGATGTTGTTGATTTCCAAGGTCGCCCCATGCACATCACTGCGTGGAGCCGTCGCTTCCTCTTCAAGGACGCGCAACTCTTGCAGACCATCGGCACGCTCTCGGGCGGCGAACGCGCGCGCGCGCACCTTGCCGCCATGATGCTTGAGCCCGCAGACATCTTGGTGCTGGACGAACCCACCAACGACCTTGACATCCCCACGCTGGAAGTGCTTGAAGAAGCCGTCGAATCATTCCCAGGCGCCGTGCTGTTGGTCACCCATGACCGCACCATGCTCAAGCGGCTCGCCAAGACCATTGCGGTGATCGGCGCGCCCGATGCGTCGGTATCAGTAGTAGCAAGCCTTGATCAGGCACTTGCATCGCTCGAACGCGCCGAACGCAGCGTGCAAGAACGCGACCGCGCCGCGCGCAACGCTGCCACCAGCACCGCTAATGCTGCGAACGCCGCCAACAGCAACAACGCCGCCAACGCCAACAACGCGTCCGCCGCTTCCCCCGCAGCGCATTCGTCCACCGCAGACACATCCGGCCAACGCCGTCGCCTGAACTTCAAGGAACAGCGCGAGTTTGACGGCATGGAAGCCGCCGTTGAAGCCGCGGAACGCGCGCACGCACTGGCCGAAGCCCGCGTTGGCGAACCCGGTATTGCCGCCAATCACGCCAAGATGGCCGCTGCCTGCCAAGCGCTTGAAGTGGCGCAACTGGCGGTCACCACGCTCTACGCGCGCTGGCAGGAACTGGAATCAAAGCGCGGCGGGTGAGTGCGGCGCCGATTCGTTGGTCGCTGCCGATACGCTGAACGCATGTACTTGCACCCTCGACGTGTCGCAGCCGACGGTTCTCACGCCACCACACCACTGCATGCAACCCGCCCGTGGACCGTACGGATGTGCGCGCTTCTATTCATGGTTGGCATGCCGTTCACTCTTCTCATGCAAGCATGCGGGCCGATGCGCTCCGGCGCGTTCGACACACCACTGAATCCGCAGCAGTCTGCAGTACAGGCATCGCTGAGTGCGGCCGGAAGCAACTCTGCAGCGATTGAATGCTTCCTTGCCACCTATGAACATCCCGCCGCAGGCGTTGCGCTGGACGCAGAAAAGTGCATCGCCGCGCGCTGGCTCGTATCCAACATGCGTGGCCATGGGTTTGTGCTCTTTACATTGCAGGACGCCAAAGGCAACGACATTCCCTTTGATATTGATCACTATCCAACGCTTGACGCAGCGCAGCTGGCGCTTGACGCCCTTGAGAAGGAACACGGAACGGTTGACTTCAAGATGCGCCGCTTTGACGCCGATCTTGAGCATGCTTCGTGCGCATTTCTCTGTGAGAACCTTGAGCAGGCATTCGCATCCTGGCGCAACGATCCGTGGATGCGCGGCGTGCGCTTTGAAGTGTTTCTTGAATCAGTGTTGCCGTACCGGGCATCCAACGAACCGCTCTCCACGGGCTGGCGCGCCGCCGCGCGTGAACGAATGGCGCCAGATCTTTCGAAGCTTGGCCCGAACCCCACGCTGGCGCAGGTCACCACGACCGCCATCGATGCGGGTCACGCATGGGTTCCCTTTAGCGACCGCTACTACATGCACCCCACCGATCAGTCGTACGCAGACATGTGTCGCACCAAGCTCGGTCGCTGCGAAGACATCACCAACATGATTACGTTTGCTGCGCGCGCTTCGGGTGCCATGGTGGCGAGTGACTTCACGCCATGGTGGGCAAACCGTGACAACAACCACGCATGGGAAGTAGCGGTTGATGCCAACGGGCAGGGCACCGCCGGTCTCTCGAACCGTGCTGCCAAGGTGTATCGAAGGACCTTCTCCGCGCAGGCCAGTTCGCTGGGCGCACGCAAGAGTGAGTCTGACAAGGTGCCAGGCTTCCTGAAGTCAAATACCATCCGCGATGTCACCGCGCAATACGAACCGGTGACGGACATTCGGCTTGATGAATTTCCAAGCGCACCGGCAGCAACGGGCATCACGTTGGCGCCACCAGCAGACATGCCCACCAAGTTCGTTTACCTGGCAGTGTTCAACGGCGGTGAATGGCGACCGATGGAATGGAGCCAATGTCTGAACGGCCGCGCCACGTTCAAGGACATGGGTCGTGGAATTCTCTACCTCCCGGTCTGGAGTAACGGCACGGAGGTTGCTCCAGCCGGTGCGCCATTCACGGTGGACGACGGCGGACGCATGCACGTCATTCCCGATTCCCCAAGCGCTGCGGATGCCTCGATCACGTTGGAAGCGTCAGTCACCATCCCTGCAACCCCCGATCCGGACACGCAACGCACCAAGACCCGCGTAGCGGTGCGCCCCGGCGTTGAATATGAGTTGCTCTCATGGACTGCGCCCGCAGGATGGAAATCCATCGGCAAGCACACCGCCATGGCGGATACTTCCACCAATGTTTCGTTTGTGGGCGTTCCCGCGGGCGCGCTGTGCTGGTTACGTGCCGCCGACGGACGTGGTCTGGAGCGCCCTTTTACGGTGGTTGATGGTCAACAGGTCTTTTGGTGACCGCACGCACGGGGGACGCCGGTGGCTACATACACCAATGTATGCATTTTCATGCATTTATCTGTACATCCGCCGCAATGCAAGTAAATTTCGCTGTATGAAATCAGCCGCTCAAACGATTGGTCGGCTCTCCCCCGAGTTACTTCTTGCCGCTCAGCAGCAGGTGCTTGAACAAGTGGCGCGTGCTGCGCCGCTCTTTGACACGCTCACCGCCATTTCGCGCTACTCCGAAACGTCCATTCCAACCATGATGGCCTCCATCTTGGTGTACGACGAAGCCACGCAATCGTTGCGCAAGGGTGGATACGGATGCCTGCCCGCCACGTTCGCTGCCGCAGTGGATGGAATGGTGCCTGGTCCCGCCACCGGCAGTTGTGGAACCGCCGCATTCCGCCGCGAGCGCGTCATCAGTGAAGACGTCCGCGTCGATCCACTCTGGGGCGCGTTCCGGGAATTTGCGGCCTCCTACGGAATTCAGTCGGCGTGGTCTTCGCCGATCATGGGTAGCGACGGCCGCCTCTTGGGCGTGTTCGGCATGTACTACGGCGATTGCCGTGCACCGACTACGGAAGACTTGTCGTTTGTTGACCACTTCGTCCACTTGGCTGCCGTTGCCATTGAACGGCATCGCGTCGATGCTGATCGCGATCATCAGACCACGCACGACAGTCTCACTGGTCTGGGTAATCGTCGCAAGCTCGAGCGTGAGGTTGCACGCCTTGTCGCCGATCCAACCACAACGCCGCGCTGCATTGCCATTGTTGATCTTGACCATTTCAAGATGCACAACGAGAACCTCGGTCATCGCGTCGCGGATCTGCTCCTGCAGGACGTGGGCGCGCGCATTGCCGAGGTCGCTGGTGTTGGTGACCTGCCAATTCGTTTCGGTGGCGATCAATTTGTCCTGATTACACCGGTCAACAATGAGGCCATGCACGCGCGTTTCAGTCGGCTGATTGCATCATTCGAGCAGCCATTCATTGCTGACGGTCTCCCTATTCGGCTTTCGGTTTCCGCTGGTATTGTTGAGTGGGATCCGCGTACCACCGACTTTGAGGCGGCCCTCTACCAGGCTGAGCAAGCATGTATCGCCGCCAAGCAGCGCGGCCGTGATCGGTGGGTCGCCTTTAGCGCCGAAGATCGCCAGCTTGCCGACGAGCGCCGCCGCGTTGCGCGCGTCCTCGCCGATGCCATTGCCGCGCACAAGGTGTTCACTCATGTCCAGCCGATCATCGACCTCGCCACCGGCGCGCCGGTGGGATTTGAAATGCTCGCCCGCCTAGCGGACACTCCATCGGGAATGATCATGCCTTCGGTATTCATTCCGATCGCCGAAGAGAGTTCGCTCATCGATTCCCTGGGAATGAGTGTGCTCCGTTCCACTTGCCAACTCTTGGCGTCTTCTGGTTCGCAACTTGATGGCCTGACAGCCAATGTCAATGTCTCGCTCCGCCAGTTGATGCGCGACGGGTTCCCGAAGGCTGCCGCTGCCGCTGCCGCGGAGTTCGGCGTTGCGCCGAGCCGCCTGTGCCTCGAAATCACTGAGAGTCAATGGCTTGACGGCGACGGTCCAGCGCGCAACGCGCTGCTGGAACTGAAGGCGATGGGATTCCGCCTCGCACTTGATGATTTCGGTACCGGCTATGCCTCCCTCCGCCTGCTGCAGAGCGTTCCGTTTGACGTGGTAAAGATTGACCGCAGTTTCACGCAATGCCTCGGCGACAACGGTGCTGGCACCGCGCTGTGCGAGGCAGCACTTCGCATGGCCGCCGCGTGCGGCATGCGTGTGACCGCCGAAGGCGTGGAGACGCAAGAACAAGCTGACTTGCTGCGCGTCATGGGCTGCCAGCAAGGGCAGGGCTATTGGTGGTCGCGCCCGCTGCCGTCGGCTGATGCCATCAAGTGGATTGAGAATCGCCAAGCGCAGCCGGCTTTCTGACTTGATCCCGCGTGCGATAGGCGCCTTACCCGCGCGCTGTGAATAAAGCACCCAAATGAAAGGCGCCCTCCGCATCACTGCGGAGGGCGCCTTGTTTATTACTTGCAGTGAACGACTTACTTAGCCAACCCAGCTTCAATCGCTGCGCGCAGAACCTTCTCACCTTCTGGTCCAAAGCCCACTTCGATCTTCTCTACCTTGCCATCCTTGCCGATCACGATCAGGGTGGGAATGCCAGAGATGCCGTAGGCAACAGCCAAGTCATCACCCGCCAAGAGGCATCCGTAGGTGAAGCCCTTGTCGGTCATGTACTGCTTGCCAGCGCCTTCCTTCTTCTCCCAAGTGTTCACACCCAAGATCACCACATCCTTACCCTTGTAGTCCTCGCTGATCTTCTGAATAGAAGGCATAGCCTTCACGCAGGGTCCGCACCAGGTGGCCCAGAAGTCCAGGAGAACAACCTTGCCCTTGAGTGATGCAAGCGTTACTTCCTTGCCAGCAAGGTCCATGAGCTTGAAGTCCAAGGCGGCTTCACCGGCCTTGACCTTCATCTCCGGTCCGCGTTGTTCGGACTCTGCAGCCATTTCCTGCTTCTTGTAGCCAGCGGGAGTAGCGGTCGAGAACGTCTTCTCGTCCATGGTTGGGTCGGCCTTCACACTGTTGAACGTGGCGGTGGTGTTCATGCCGGGCATGGCTTCTTGGCCAGGAATTTCCACTGCAGTTGCAACGCGGCGGGGCAGTCCATCCGTACGAGCGAACGCGATCGTTTCAGTGATGCGCGCTAGAAGCGGCTTGCCGTCATCATCTTCCATGCCTTCAAGCTTCACGCTGCGCACTACCTTCACCACATCGCACGGCGTGCCATCCAAGGTCTCTTCGCCGACGATGGTTGCGGCAACCATCTGCGGCATGTCCTCTGGGCTTCCACCCATCGCGGCTATATCCATGCGGTTCTCGATGTACCACTGCGGCAGTGCCGCGGCGCGCTGGCCGAGCATCTGGAACCCCTGTGTATCGGAGAAGGTATAGCTCTTCTTGGCTTCGTCAATCATGACGGCGCCCTTGCCATCGAACGCGAAGCGCATCTGCGGCTTGCCATCCTTCAAGGACTCAAGCACTACGCGACCGAACGGAGCGGGTCCACCACCGTCAGTCTTAAAGTCAAGCACCACGTGCGACGGGCCATCAAGCCCCGGTGGCAACATGCTTGGGTCCACGCCCGCGACCTTCATCTCAGCAATCATTTCGATGCCCTTCAACTTCTTGACGGTCTCAACGCCGCGGTCGTGGATCGCCTTCGCCTTGGCATCGATCACGTCGACAGCCTTGGGGGCTTCGGGCGTGCCGGGAGCCTTGGTCTTGGACATCATCGGAAGCCTCGGGACGCCTTGGGCGGGGGTGTCTTGGACGGTTCCGGGCGCCGTGTCATCAGCGGTAACGGGTAGGGCGCAGGTCAGCGCCATGGATGCGGTAAGTAGGAGCGACGCGGAAATGGAAATTGGTGCTTGAAGCATGGGAGGACGATACCCTTTCAACCATGATTCTGCGCCCCGGACCCACTGCCCGTCCATTGTTAATAACGGTCGCTCTCGTTGGAATTGCAGCCGGAGCTGTCATGATGGCTCGCGGATTTCTGCCAACACGAACCCTCGCGCCCGCGCCCGCCGCTCCCGTCATTGCCTTCGAGCCGGCCACGCTGCAGCTGGGCGAACTCACAGCCGAATCGCCCAAGACAGTCGCAGTCACGCTTCGGAACATTTCTGCACGAACCATTCGAATCACCGCCGCGATCGCCAACTGCGGATGCACAACCTCCACGTTCCCTCCGGATCCCATTCCCGCCGGTGGAACCGCTGAGGCACTCGTCACTGTGAAGGCTCCACCAACGCAGGACGAATCGCTGATGAAGTCCGTGACCTTTGTGGTGGACGGTGCGGATCCGGTTTCGCTCACCGTGCTCGGTCACGTCATGAAGTCAGCACCCGGCGCCGTTGCTCCGCCGACAACCGTTGACTCGGTAGAAGAATTGGCGCTCACCGATCGTCCGACCGTGTCGCCGCCAGCGCCGAAGCCAACAACGAAGCCCGCAACTCCTGCCGCGCCCGTGACGCCGCCCGCGCAGCGCCCCATCACCTTTGCGCGCGTTAATCCACCCATTCAGCCCGGCGCTCGTGTTTCATTTCCATCACTCGCGGCATGGGTCAAGGGCACGCCGATCACTTCATTCACGCCGGGCAAGGTGTACGTCTTTGAGTTCTTCAGTACGTCGTGCTCGCACTGCAAGGAATTTGCAGAACTGATCACTCGCTTGGCTCGCACCTATGGAGCGCAGGGCGCGGAGTTCATTGCCATTACTGATGAGGAAGCGCCCATTGTCAAGGCATGGCTTGCCCAACCCGGAAAGCTCAATGAAGTTCCGTATTCCGTGGTCTCTGATCCGGATCGATCAGCCATGATCACCTTGCAGAATGGCACCTTTCGCAACTTCAATCCTCGCTTCTTTGTCATTAAGAACGGCATCGTGCAGTGGTTTGGCCATCCCAAGGAGGCGGAGGAGCCGATCGCCAAGGTGGTTGCTGGAACATGGGATCCCGAAACCGTTCGCGCCGCGGCAATCACTGATTCCACCGTGTCGCGCGGCAAAGATCTCTTAGACGGCGTGGCACGTGAGTGTGACAAGTCCGGCGATTGGACGCCCATGTTTGCAGCGCTCGACGCCGTGCGCGCCGTGATTCCGGAACGCGCGGGTCAGTACGACGCGCAGCGTTTCGTCATCATGATTGGCCTTGGCGATATGCCTGACGCCGGCTACGAATTCGGCCGCCGGATTGCTAAGGAGTATGCGCAAGACATGCTCACCACGCGCTCCTTGGCGCGGGCGATCCTGAATTCCCCTTATGCCAAGCGACGCGATATTGATTTCGCCATGGAACTTGCGGTGACGGCCGACACATTGGCCAAGGGCGAAGATGCGCGCGCCGCCGACACGCTGGGCCTTGCATGGTTCTCCAAGGGCAACCGAGAGAAAGCCATTGAGAACGCCGAACGCGCGGTCAAGCTTGAGAAAGACCCGAAGACCCGCGAGCAGTACGAACAGTCGCTGCAGAAATTCCGCACCGGAACCCCTGGTCCCGAGCCCACGAAGCCACGCCCGGCTCCCGCCGCGGGTACTTCAACGGCCCCATCTGCTGCAACGCCGATAGCAACTCCATCGGCGACGCCCGCTCCCGCGCCCCCGCGATGACTGTGCGCAACACGTTTCCTCCCTGCACCGCGTGACTGCGCCGCTACGGCTCTACTTCTTCACCCGCACCATCACCCGCGCGAATCTGCAGCGAAACATCCCGCTTGCGAATCGCCTGCGAGAAGTCATCCATCCCAGCATGCTTGGCGTCGTCAGTGATATCAGCCTGCTGTTTCGCGTCCGCAAAGCTTGCGGCAGACTTCACCCATCCGTCATCCCATGCCTGTTGTTCCCACGTTCCGTTCAGTAGCAACCGTGGTGACGGGAACAGCGGAATGCGCTGACCAAGCGCAGTGCGCAGTATGTCCACACCGCAACTCTGCGTGACGGCGTTGTACCAACACGGTGCATGCACCACTTCAATCGAATGCAACGCGTAGCGCTCGAACAAGATGCGCGCGTTCTCTGGTGTGCACTCAATCCGATAGCGACGCACGGTTTCGCCTCGAAAGTTTGTGCGCACGCGTACCACATCTCGCTCATCCGCCCACACATAGATCAGCGTGTATTGCCGAAACAACCCACCCACCGCGGAGTATTGCTGGCCAACGCGCTTGCGCGCTTCAATAGAGGCGGCCAAGTACATCATGGTTCCGTCGGCACGCTCAAAGCCGAAACTCACAAAGTTGTGGCAAATGCGTTGCGGCCCCCAGAACGAAAAGAACAAGTCAACCGTGCGCAGTTGTGACAAGTCATAGGTGCGCTCCACCCATACTTCTTCGCAGTCGGTGTCACTGCTGCGGTAGCGGAAGTTTCGAATGCCCGACACGGTCACTTCGTCGCCAGTCACTGCAAACGTAGCAGTGTCCTGCACGTCGGGTTGCCAGTCCGCGTGTGCTGGTGCAGGAACGAGCCAGAACCACGTGACCACGGAACCCCACAAGACGGCCAATCCCATCCATCGCACCACCCGTGCACGGGCGAATGTTGGCAGTGGTCCGGCTGCCAGCGCCCCGCACGCCAGCGCGCATGCAGCACCCATGGACCACGTGATGGCTGACGGTCCATCCGGAGCGAATCCGATCGCCATGGTGCACCACGCAGTGAGCACCAGCCACAAGAACCCCAGCGGTGTTCGCCACGCCACGCCAAACACGTGGTGAATGACGCGATGACGCACTGGTGCTGAAACGTGAAGCGGCGGTGGTACGGGCAAGTTGGAGTTCATGACGGTTTGGCTGAAGTAGTCATTCGGTAGAGCAGGGCGCCTGCAACCGGCACGGCCACGGCCAACGCGTTCCACGTCCAGTTTGGCAAGTTACCGCTGGCGTATGCCTCGCCGCACGCCGCCACGGTTCCCACCAATGTGCCGGACACCACGGAGATGGCGCCAGCCACGGAATGCATACGTGGACTCCGTCTCCAGCACGCAACCAAGGCAATACTTCCAGCCGTCCCCGCCACCGCCACACACATGATGGCAAGCGAGGGGAATCCCGTCAGCACCGCACACACGGCCATGCCGACGCAGGCCACCGCCAGCGCACACATCGCAGTGCGAAGTCCGCACATGGCGATCGCGCCGGATGACAGGGCGCATGTTGCAGCAAACAACGCACGTCCGCCGTTACTTGCGCCAGGAAATGCAACGAACGCCGCCACGCCGCACGCAGACAGCAGCGTGGCAGTAATCACCAGCGCCCGACGATGCCTCGGCACGGCGGCCGTCAGCAGCGCCAGCGCGGGCGCTACAACCGTCAACAGCAAAGCAACCAACCCAAGCCGGTGCCAGCGTTCGAACGGCGCGTCATCATCTTTCAATTCAACGGGCAATTGCCGCAGCAGCGCCGACGGATCAACTTCGTGCACAAACGAGATGAGAAATGCAATCGCTAGCCCGGATGCCACGCAGCATTCAACGATGGCCGCTCGTTGGCGCAGCGGGCCAAGCAGGGCAGCACTGGCAACGCCACTACCAACCAGTATTGGTAGTAGCACCACGCTGACCAGGTAATTCACTGCGCCGTTCCGCCAACGGCATCGCCCTCAAGCGCAATGATCAGTTTCACTTCATCGCCGAGCGCCTTGGCTGGTTTCTCAATGCCCCACTTCATGCCAAAGTCACTGCGCTTGAGCGTGAGGTTGCATTCAAACCCCACCTTGGTACCCGCCGGGCCGGTGCCAATGCCCGTCGCCACGCAGTCCACCTCAACGGGTTTGGTCACACCGTGGAGGGTGAGATCACCTTTCACCATCCAGTGCCGGTCGCCAGCCGCGGTTGCGCCGGTTGACTTGAAGGTGATGGTGGGAAACTCCTTCGCGTTGAAGAAGTTGGGTCCCTGCAGATTGCCATCAAGCTTTTCGCTGCCCGTGTCGGCGTTGGCAATCTTTGCTGCAATGTCAAAGACGGGCGCCGCGGTCGGTTCCATCGTCCACTTCACCGTGCCTTCAAGGGCGTTGAATCGCCCCCAGAATAGCCCCGCCTCCAAGTGTTGGATGCGGAACAGTGCCACGGAATGCACCGGATCAAGCGTGATGGTGGCTGGATCCACTTTCACTTCGGGCGCGGCTGCGATCCCAAGCGATACGGCAAGAAGAACAGCAAATCGGATGCGTGGTTGGGCAAGGGTCATGATGGATGGCACTGTACGAATCTGGATCGCATCGCGCCGCGGCACAGATTGGCCAGGCGGTAGTGGAAGTGGTTCGTTCGCCGCTACATATCCATCACGAATCTCTGCACAGAATGCTGCTCAACGCCTATTTCGGCAGTATTTATCAGTCATCACACAATCTTCATTTCATTTCGCACAAGCGTGATGGGTGGCACCCGTGGATTGCGTTCTCGTTTGCGGAAGAAGAGTTAAGGGCATGTTTGAAGCGTTGCTCCCCCAACGCTGAGTTTGAGTTGTTCCCGTTCCCGTTCCCGTTCCCGTTCCTGTTCCCCGTCCCCTGTTCCATTTCGGAGTATGCCCCATGTCTTCCCGAGCCCTTTTCGCGTCTGTTGCTGTTCTTGCTTCCGCCGGTTACGCCGTTGCGGACACCTCATCGATCTTCTACACCGTTGATTCCGCTGCCTGGGCCGCATACGCCACGAACGCCGGCGCTTCGATCAGCACCGAGAACTTCTCAGCCATATCAAGTGGTTTCTATGGTTCCGGAGTATCTGGAGCCGTTTCAGGTATCAGCTGGACAGCAACCGCCACCGGCGGCGTCTCGGCCTACTCTGGCTTGGTTTCCACAAGCGCTGGCTCAACCACTCTGAACTTTGCCATTTCGCCAGGTGTCAACGGCATCGCCGGAAACATCTACGGAACAGATGCCAAGTTCGTGGCCGTCCCGGCGATCATCACCGTGACGCTGACTGATTCAACCACCTATGTGGGCTACTCAAACGGTCCATCTGACTTCATTGGGTTCTATTCCTCATTGGCCACCATTTCCAGCCTTTCAATCCAGGTGGCTGGCACAGGCGCCGGTGCGACCTACGCTACGGTGGATAACCTTTACTTCGCATCTGTCCCAGCCCCCGGAGCGATTGCGCTTATCGGCGCGGCGGGCTTGGTTGCTCGTCGCAGGGAGCGGCAGGCCTGACCAAGGACGGGAACAGTTATAGAACAGTATGAGAATGTAACCCCGTCCAGCGCTCACGCGCTGGGCGGGATTTCTTTTGCTCCAGAATCTGAATCAGCATCTATGCGGTATTTAGAATAATTTCCTTGCCATTGCTTGCATCCCGCGCAAGTCGGGGCATATTTCCTCCGTTGGTGTGCAAATGTTGGAAAGGTGTACGTCTTCCCGGATGTGCAAACACGTGATTCTTTGTTGGATTTACGTGGTTTCCAATGTGTGTTTCCGTCTGCAGTTTCCACTCTTTCCCTTCTCGGAGTTTCCTCAATGTCAATTCGAATCGCTCTCTCAGCTGCGGCTATGACCGTAGTCATGACCCAGGCCGCCTCGGCTGCCATGGTCACTTTCTCTAATGCCGCATTGTGGAACGGCTTCTCAGCCGGCCAGGGAGCTTCGGTTGTAACCGAGAATTTCAGCTCGTACAGCGGCTTCTATGCCAACGGCCTCAGCGGCAACGCTGGCGGGATCCAGTGGACGGCGAGTGCTCCAGGAAATCTCTATGCGGATCTTGGCTACATGTCCACCAACACTGCTGACGCGCTCCTCACGTTCACCTTGTCGCCAAGCGTGCAGGGAGTTGCCGGCAACTTCTTCGCGACTGACGCCAGCTTCAACATCCTCCCAGCCGTCATTGGCGTGCAGCTTGCTGACGGTTCGGCCTACGTGGGCTACGCAGCAACCGCCGCTGACTTCGTTGGGTTCTACTCAACCGGTGCTGCCATCTCCAGCATCTCCGTCTCTGTGGCAGGCAACTTGCCCGCTGGAACCAACTTCGCCACCGTTGACAACCTCTACTTTGCAGTGGTCCCAGCGCCGGGCGCAGTAGCGCTGATCGGTGTCGCCGGTCTCATCGGTGGTTCGCGCAAGCGCCGCTAAGAGAACTGCGGAACTCACGGAAACACAACAGGGGCGACCATCACGGTCGCCCCTGTTTCATTGAGGTCCTGTTTCATTGAGGTCCTGTTTCATTGAGCCCCTGTTTCATTTGCGTAGCGCGTCAGGCTGAGTCCATCAGGCTGAGTGCGTCAGATGGGCTGCGTTCGCGGCCGCGTTGCCAGTGACACCAGGATGCCGGCCACTGCGCCCAGCGGGATGGTGACCAATGCGGGCTGGCTAAACGGCATCCACGCATCGGCGCCAGGAAGACCGTACACCTTCTCAAACGCGTCCTTGGAAAGCAGCACCCAGACCAAGCTGGAGGACAGCCCCACGATGATGGCGGTAGCAATGCCCTCCTTGGTGGCGCGCTTCCAGAACAGCGCCATCAACAGCGCTGGCAGGTTGGCGCTGGCCGCAATATTGAATGCCCACCCCACCAGGAACGATGCATTGAGGTCCTTGAACAGCAGCCCAAGAATCATGGCGCACGTGCCAAGCGCCAACGCTGCAATACGCGCGATGCGTACTTGTGCGTGATCATCCGGTGTGCGGCCGAGCACGGTGATCACCAAGTCGCGCGCCACAGCGCCGCTCCCCGCGAGCACCAACCCGCTGACCGTTCCCAGCACGGTGAAGAACGCCACACTTGAAATCAGCGCAAAGAGCACGCTGCCAAAACTGCGTGCCAAGAGTGGCGCCGACATGTTGCTATCGGAAGTATCCAGCGCGCCGCCAGTCATGGCACCAAGACCCAGGTACAGCGTCAGAATATAAAACGATCCGATGGCGCCAATGCCCACCACCGTGCTGAGTCGCGCACTGCGCACATCGGAAACGGTGTAGTAGCGGATCAAGATGTGCGGCAGGCTGGCCGTCCCCAAGAAGAGTGCCAGCATCAGTGAGACAAAGTCAACGCGGTCCATCACGCTTCCAGATCGCAAGCCCCTGAATGTGGGGCTGTTTCCTGGTTGGAGCAGCACATCACCATGGATCGTCTCCGGCGTAGCCATGCTGTGCACGGCGCCGGTGTCATCCTTGGCACTCACAGTACGCCATGCAGCGACATCGCTTGCGGAGAAGACACGCAGGAAGTCAATGGGGCCGAGCGGACCAGTGCGTGCGCCTTCGGTGCGAACCAGTCCATCCGGGTCCACTGCAAAGTTCGCCGCTTCGCCTGATGGGCCTTCCATGACTGCCCACGCTGGCAGTGCCACCACGGATCCAACGTTGCGCGCCGGTGCCTCGCGCGCTGGCCCGGGCGCGCGCACTTCAAATCCGCGCCCCAAGATGAGTGCAGCAAGAATGGCGCACAAGGAGAGTAAGAGTCCGCCCTTGATGAACTGCACCCACGTGGTACTGACCATTCCGGCGGTAGTCACGATCACCGTCACCACCACGCCCACCAGTCCAACACCTACCCATGATGGCAGACCCAGCAATGGTTTGATGAGTGCGCCCGCGCCCACCATTTGCGGAATGAGATAGAAGAGGCTGACGAGTAGCGTGCTAACCGCCGCAGCAAGCGTCACCAGCCGCGAACCGAAGCGTGCGTTCAATGCATCGGCAAAGGTGTACTTGCCAAGCCGGCGAATGGGTTCTGCAACTACCAGCAGTGCCACAATCCATCCAGCCAAGTATCCGATGGAGTAGAGGAAGCCGTCATAGCCCCAGAATGCAATCAGTCCGCAGATACCCAGGAAACTGGCGGCGGAGAGATAGTCGCCCGCAAACGCAATGCCATTCACAAACCAACCGATTTGCCCGTGCGCTGCAAAGTAGCCCTTTGCACTTGATGCGCGGCGGCCGAGCAGTGAGCTCAGTACCAGTACGGCCACAGTGAAGGCGCCGAAGACGCCAACCGATACCCAGTCCGTGGGGGTGTTGTTTGCCAGCATGTCAGGCTTGCTCCGGAAGGCGAAGTGCAGCCAGCGCAATGACGAAGGCCAACACGATCAGTGCAAACCCCCACACCACTGCAAGATTGATGCCGCCGATGACGGTGGTCGCCAAGAGCGCGGGGGCAGCCACTGCTACGCCAATGAATCCGCCGTATGCAGCGATGTACAGGGACAGCAGCGCCCAGCGTTTCCAATCACGTCGATGCTGGTGGCGATTTGGAGTGCTCGTTGAGGAACGCGCTGCTGGTTGGTCTGGCACGGTGCGGAGGATAGGAGCGAACCCGGGTGATGTGCCTGCTCTTCCCATGAAAGAAGTTCGCTGCTCGAGGGGTGGCCTCGAGCAGCGAACTTGTTAGTAGCAGTGAGATGGAGCGCTTCGGTCAGACCGGGCATGGGCCCCAAGCACCGAGCATCAGACCAAGGTCGGCGCCGTTGACCACGCCGTCGAGGTTCAAGTCAGCAGCGCACGGGGTGGATGGGCATGGGCCCCATGCGCCGAGCATCAGACCAAGGTCGGCACCGTTGACCACGTTGTCGAGGTTCAAGTCAGCAGGGCAGGCCGGAGGTGGCGGAACGTTCGGACCAACCACGCCGAATGCTTCAACCATGAAGCGCGACGGACGGTTGTAGAACACAGCGACGCCCGTCGCGGCGGGGGTCCAGGTGTACGGCGGGGTAAAGGTGTAGGTGGTGAACACGCCAGCGTTGTCCATGGCGAAACTGTTAAACGATCCACCGTACGCTGGATTGAACCCGGTGATTGGGCCGTTGTTGCCCAAGAGCGCGTCTGTATCACCGATGAAACGAGCAGCCACCCACATGCCGCCGACATTGGGGTTGCCGGCGTTGTCGGTGTTCAGCGGAACCACTGGCGCAGTCGCTGGGTTGCTCCATGTCCAGTCAATGCGATCGGTCTTGGCCGTTTCGGACGCTGCGAGCTGGAACGTCTGGGTTGCCACCACATCGCCAACGCCGTAGGTGCCAGCAACTGCGTCCCAGGTCATCTTGACCAACGCCAGTTCCACGCCGATGGCAGGAGCCGGAGTTGTGGCAGTGCCGCCGCGGTAGACGTCCATGGAGACCTTACTTGGGGTCAGGACATCGCCAATATTGGCTCGCACAAAGGCGCTGTTGTAGAACCGCTTGGAACCAACGCCATCGAGCGCGTCAGACGGCTTCCAGTACGCGCCCGTTTCAAAGATCTTGCCGTACACCAGGGTGGCTGGCGGGGTGACTGAATCAGTCACCAGACCGTTCACGTTCACGGAGAAACGAGCTTGGTTCTCGCGGGTCACGCCGTCGGTACCAACGGTGGTGCCGAAGTAGAAGTTTGAACCCCAACCCGTGTTGGTTGGGTCATTGATGCCAAAGTTGTTATTGGAACGACCAAGGACGGGCTCAGTCACGACGCGCCATCCGTTGGTACCACTGCTCGAACCAGCGCCGGTAAAGCGGACGCCAACCCAGAAGCCGGCGTAACCATTGGCGCCGTTAGTAATGGTCTGCAGGTTCACCACTGGACGAACCGCTGGGTCAGCATCGCCCCATGACTTGGAAACCACTTGCGTGAGCGAGGTGGTGGATGCGGCCAAGTCCTGCGTGAAGGTCTGGACCACATTGCCAAGGTTGTAGTTGGTGCCATCGAAGGTCATCTCCAGGATGGTCACTTCCACGGTGACTGCCACTGCTGGCGTTGTGGCGCTGCCGACGCGGCGGATACCGACGCTGGCCTGATTCACTCGGAGGTGCGACCCGCCGTTGGATGTCACATACACCGGTGCGTACGTAGTGGCGTCGGGGCGACCGGTAGGGTAGGTGGTACTGATGGCATTGACGTTGAATCGCGTGGTGGTCTCGGGACCGGCGGTAAACGCCGGTGGATCCACCTGCGCTTGCGCCGAAGCGGCAAGGCAGGCGGTGGCGAGAACGGCGATGGAAGACTTGAAGATTGACATCCTGGAGAAGTTCCTTGTGATGGAGAGATGATGGCGGGCAGGCGATCTGCTCGCTTCACAGATATGTCCGGGGTCTGCCGAACAGTCGTTTGGTCGCCACGCGCACCGAAATCGCGTGGCGATTGTCAGACTTTCATTAAGTCGAAAGGTAGCGCGGATGGACCGCATAACAAGAAGCACCCCGCGTTTTTTTGCAACAATTGCCGGGGAGTTGACTTTGCAGTGCGGATGGTGGTCGCGATGGCCCTGCGACCAGGCCTGGCGCCGGCCCTGGGGCCGACTGCATCCAGGCGGTGGGTGCGGTCCTGGCGTGTCGGTGCATCAAAGAAGTTCGCTGCTCGAGGGGTGGCCTCGAGCAGCGAACTGGTAGTAGCAGTGAGATGGAGCGCTTCGGTCAGACCGGGCACGGGCCCCAAGCACCGAGCAACCCACCAAGGTCGGCGCCGTTGACCACGCCGTCGAGGTTCAAGTCTGCAGGGCATGGGCCGGATGGGCATGGGCCCCATGCACCGAGCATGATTCCAAGATCCGCGCCGTTGACCACGCCGTCAAGGTTCAAGTCAGCCGGGCAGGCCGGAGGTGGCGGAACGTTCGGACCAACCACGCCATAGGTCTCAGTGAGCATTCGCGCTGGCTTGTAGCGGGGGACCGCCACTGTTCCGTTGGAATACTGACCGAAGTTGTAGTTACCGTAAATAGTGTCGATGTAGTACCCGAAATTGTTGAATGATCCGCCCGTTGATTGCAGGTAGACCACTCGAAGTCCCTGATTGGCGGTGACGGTGGCGGTGTCTCCAAGCAGACGGATCGCCACGTAATACCCACCGAGTCCAACATTGCTGGTGGTTTCCAGTTCAACGTTGGGGCGGTCGGAGGCATTCGCCCATGTCCATTCCACCCGCTCGGTGACTGGGATGTTTGCACTGTTGAGTTGGAATGTCTTGCTGGCAATGACATCACTCGGCTCAAGGTTGCCACTCAGTGCGTAGGCCATCTTTACCAGGGCTACCTCAACTCCCACTGCAGGAATCGTTGTTGTTGCGTTACCACCCCGGTAGATACCGACGACGACCTTGTTTGGTGTCAACACATCACCGGGCTGCGCGGTGACAAAGTTACTGTTGTAGATCCACCGGGTTGTTCCATCGAGGTTGTCGGCGGGTTTGTAGTAGGTGTTGTTCTCAAAGGACTGCCCGAAGGTGAGATCGGGGGCTCCGGTACCACCGTTTGTGACAAGACCATTCACGCTGACGTTGTAACGCGCGGGGTTGGTGAGTCCTGAGGTGGCATCGGTGCCCAAGGTGAACATGCCGAAGATGCCGGTGGAGATGGTGAACTTGCCGAAGTTATTCAAGGAACGACCGGTGGTCGGTTCGTTAGCGACGCGCCAGCCGTTGAGCGTGCTAGCGGCGTTCGCTCCGGTGAATCGCATACCCACCCAGAATGAGCCGTAGCCATTTGGTCCATTGACGGTGCTCATCAGGTTCACCACTGGACGCAGTGCCGGGTCGGCTTCACCCCAGGAGAATGTGATGTTTTCAACTGTATTGGCGATGTTCTCGCCGATCGTGACGGACTGGGTGGCAATCACCGGGCCGACGCCGTAGACGGCAGTGCTTGCCACGTAGGTCATCTCTGCGATGTAGCACTCAACAGTCACGGATGGTGCCGGGGCCGTTGCCGTGCCAACTCGTTGGATACCCAGCGTCACCGAATTGATGCGTGCGCTCGTGCCACCGTTGGCCTTCACGCCGCAGCCCATGTAACTAATAACGTCAGCGCCATAGGATGATTTGTAGGTTGTTGCCGACGATGTTTGGTTAAACATCAGCGGGTCTGTTTGGGCCTGCGCGGAAGAGACGATGCAAACCGCGGCGAGCGCGGCGACGGAGGACTTGAAGATTGACATCTTGGCGAAGTTCCTTCTGATGGTGAGATGATGGCTGGCAGGTGATCTGTTCGATCTACAGACGCGTCCGGGGTCTACCGAACATTCATTTGTTCACCACGGCGACCGAAATCGCGTGGCGATCATTGGATTGTGATGAAGGACGAAAGGTAGCACGGATGGACCGCGTAACAAGAAGCTCCCCGCGAGTATTTCAACAATCGCCGGGGAGTTGACTTTGTAGTGCGGATTGTGGTCGTGATGACTGCCTCTTGATCTCAGAAAAAGCCGCTTTCAATGAATCCAGCAGCCGTTGGGCGCGAAAGGCGGTCGTGGGCTCTTACTGAGGTGGCTATCTCTCAAGCAGTTTTTGTTCTCATAACCCGCGCCCGAAACCCAATCACACCCCCATGTCAACCCCCACATCCCCCGATGGCACCGTTCCTTCGTGGACGTCAGCCCAATGGGACGCCATTTCATCCGCACATCGCCTGCAGTTGCTGCAATTCATTGAGGGCGCAGGTCGCGCCACCATCAAGGATCTGAGTGGATGGACCGGCCGGACCGGCACTTCGCTCTACCCGCACCTGGAGATTCTGGAGGCCGCGCAGTTGTTGGCCGTGGAGATTGAAGTCGGGAGGGGTCGCCCGCGGCGCGTCTACATGCCGGGCCCCGCCACGGCTTGGAATCGGCAGTCCACCGAACAATCAAGCGATGGTCATTCGTCCATTTCCTTGGGCGCGCAACTTCTCAGCGATCTTGCCCTGCGCCTGCGCCGCTGGGGCAAGGCACGCATGAAAAAGGCGGTGGAGGCACGCGACCTGCGCAATGCCGCGCTGGTTTCGGAAACCACGTGGCTTGATGACCAACAACTTCAGGAAGTCAATGCCAAGGTCAATGAGCTCATGTCGTTCGTTCGTGAGGCCCGTGCCCAGCGGCGCGGCAAGCGACACAACGTGGCCGTGTACCACTTTCCTGATGTCACGCTTCGTGAAGCCCGTGACGGCGTCACTGAATAGCAGAGCGCCCGGCGGTATCCGCGCGTTTGATCGCCTGCAGCACGGCGGCGGCGGTCACTGGGAACGGTTCGTTGTGAATGGTGTCTGAGGCGATGGTGGCTCGCTCAGCGATGCGCAGGAGCAGTGCATCGCTCGGGTCATGAAGCCCGATCTGGGCAAGCGTCACCGGCAAGCCGACCGATGTGCAGAAGTTGAGCACCGCGGTGATTTCTTCTTGCGGAGCGTCTTCAAGCATCAATTGCGCAAGTGTTCCAAAGGCAACTTTTTCGCCGTGATGGAATGCATGCACCTCGGGCGCAACGGTGAGGCCGTTGTGAATGGCGTGTGCTGCCGCAAGTCCGGCTGATTCAAATCCGATGCCAGAGAGCAGGGTGTTCGCTTCGATGATCCGCTCGAGCGCTGGCGTGGGCGGAGCGGTTGGAGTCTTCATGGCGTCCAACGCGCTCACTCCGTCCGCTTGCAAGATGTGCCAACAGAGTTCTGCGATCGCCATGCCAGCGCCGGTTGAAACGCCGTTGCGCGAGTTGCGCGCGCCGCTTCGCATACATGCGCGTGCTTCAAACCAAGTGGAAAGTGCGTCGCCCATACCGGCCACTAAGAGCCGCACGGGTGCACGCGCAATGACTGTGGAATCCACCAAGACCAAATTTGGATTGTGTGGGTGAAAGAGATAGGTTTCAAACAGGCCTTCGTCGCTGTAGACGGCGGAGATGGCGCTGCACGGCGCGTCGGTTGACGCAATGGTTGGGCAGCAGACCGCGGGAATGCCAAGCTCTGCCGCAACCGCGCGACCCGTGTCGAGCGCTTTGCCGCCACCAGCGCCCACGATCACCTGTGCGCCGCATGCAGCTGCCGCCGCGCGCCCGCGGGCGATCTCGTTGCGCGAACATTCGCCACTAAACGGATGAATCACAAACGCCATGCCAGCCGCAGCGAACACCTTGGTCCACGTTGACTCAAGTTCCCTCTGTGCCGATCCACTTGCAATGATGCAGACTGGACCGCGCAGACCAAGCCCCACCATTTCGGTAGCCAAACCTGATGTGGCGCCCGGACCTTGCGAATAGCGGAGTGCAGAGACAAGTACTTTGTTCATGGGGTCTTTGCTGCAGGTGCGGCGTTGCTGGGGAGTTCAAGTGTGATGAATGAGATCTTGCTAGTGGAATCGCGTTCAAAGAGTATTCCTACGCGTGAGTCGCTGAGCACAACCGGCACGCTGTATGCAAAGCTGCCCGGATAGATGGGGAGCGCGCGCGGCCATGTAGCGCCACCGTCGGTAGAGATCCACGCTTGACCGTTTGTGCGGTCCTTTGCGCTTGCCGGGCCGGTGCAGACGAGGCACGGCGCGCCGACGCTTGATGTCGCGATCAATCCACCCATGCATGAGGGGTCAACAAGGTCTGGCACTGCCTGCAGTGTGCTCCACGATGCTCCGCCGTCGGTTGACACCGCGGACTTTCGGCGACCGCCGCCTCCGAACTGTCGCGCCACTAAGAGGAGCGAGCCATCGGGGCGTTCAGCCATCTGCACTTCGTTGCCGTGACCAGCGCTGTCTTCTGGTGCGGGCTCGCCGAGCTTCCATTCGTCTCCGCCATCGTCGCTGTAGGCGGCGTACACGCGCCATTTGCCGGCAGGGCCCTCGTTGAAGGGCATCACTACGCGGCCAGCGTGGCTTCCGCTCACAAGCTGGATGCCGATGCCGGGTCCGGTGGCGACGCTGGTGACCGGTGCTGGGCGCTTCACTTGGCGAGAGACATCGCGGGGCGTCGACCATGTTTCGCCGCGGTCATCCGAATGCATGAGGAGCGTGCGGCAGGTGTCTGGTCCATCAAAGCCGGTCGCGACTGATCCTTCGCCCTTGCCGGTGGGGTATGACTGAAACATCAGCAGTACGCGACCAGCGTGGGGGCCGCTCGTTAGATTCACAGCGCACGGGTTGTTGAGCGACCGGCCGGGTTCGTCAAGGACGGTGCGCATCGCGCCCCAGGTTGTGCCGGCGTCGTCACTGCTGCGCACCACCAGATTGTTTGAACCGTTGTCGGCTTGGGAGCCGCGGGCCTCGGCGAACACTAGCAGTCGCCCGGAGGCGGTTCGGATGATTGACGGGATCCGATAGACCGCGTGGCCGCCCTCGCCGCCCACAAAGACGTCGGTTGGAACCGGGGCGGCGGTGCCGGCCAGCATGGTGATGATGGCCAACATGGTGGCCGCGTGGGCGAGGCGTGTTCTTCTCGGGGCGGGTTGGCATGCCGTTCGCAGGGGGAGAAGGGAATGGCGAACCTGGTGGAACGTGGGGCTCATTCACAAAGGCTAGTTCCGCCCTTTGCCTAAAACGTTGGGATTTCAATGCTTACGAGGATCCCCATGACTAATTTCACGATTTGTTACGGATTGATGATCCATTGCGCATGGAAGTTACGCCTACGAGGGTGGACACGTCTTCCGGCGGGTTCCGTTGGGCGACGTAGCCCTTTGTTCGTTCAATTCTTGACGCTGTTTCAGACTTTCTGAGTATCACCTATGAAAAATACAACACTTGTCGTTTCTACTTTGGTCGGCTTTGCCACTCTCGGTATGGCCTCGGTCGCTTCGGGTGCCGTGGTGGTGCTCAATAGTCAGTTCGCATGGAACGCGTACACGGCGATCCAGGGCGCAACGGTGGCTACGGAGACGTTTGAGAGTTTCGCAGTTGGCTACCGATCATCAGCCACGGGTACCGCCGGTGGTACGACATGGACCGCCAACGCTTCTATCGGTGAGATTACTTTCCAAGAGCTCGGTGGTCATCGGATCATTTCCACCGCCTTGGGCGGAAGAACGCTGAATTTCACCTTCGCTCCAGGCGTTCAAGGTATCGGCGGGGAGATGTTCGGGACGAACGCCGCCTTTGCGGTGGTGCCCGCCGAGATTACGGTGACGCTCGCTGATGGCACCTCGTACGTCAATAACCAAACCTCCGCGTCTGATTTCGTTGGTTTCTACTCCAATGGTGCAGCGATCGCGAGCATTTCGGTGTCGACATCAACTCAGGCCACCTACGTCACTGTTGACAACCTGTACTTCGCCACCGTGCCTGCTCCAGGCGCTCTGGCCTTGCTCAGTCTCGCTGGTGTTGTCGGTGGACGAAGCCGTCGCCGTGCAACTTCAGCAGCCGTCTGACAAGTGTTCGTAAGTCATTTGCCGATAGTTCACATCATCACCATCACTTCGCCCCTTTCCGGGACCTTTCACTCATGAAAAATACAACACTTGCCATCTCCGCTCTCGTGACCCTCTCTGCAGTTCAAGGGGCTTCAGCCGCAGTCGCCGTCTTTACGAACTACAACGTTTGGGGTAGCACCGTGACTGCCAACGGGCAGACCGTTGCGGTCGAGGACTTCAACAGTGGCGTTTCGGGCACGTCTATGACGCTCACTGGTAGCCCGCTCCCCGCTTCCGGCATCACTTGGACGGCGACCGCGCCAACGCATGGTCTGGTGACGAACGGCGCCACGGTGCGCACAGCCACTGCCACGGACGCCCTGGTGTTTGACTTTGAGCCAGGTGTTCGGGGCATCGGTGGAAATATCTACACCAGTGTTCTTGAGAAGGCGCCGAGCTTTGCGTTCATCGAAGTGACGCTCGCCGACGGCGTTTCCTACTTTGGAAACTCGGACAATGCGGATATGTTCATCGGCTTCTATTCCGACACCGCATCCATCGCCAAGTTGACGATCACGGTTTATCAGGTCACAGGCGGCGGCTTTGTGGATTCATACGCAACCGTTGACAACCTGTACTTTGCAGTGCCGGCACCTGGTGCACTTGCACTGCTCGGCGCCGCCGGTCTGATTGGCGGCTTCAATCGCCGCCGCGCATGATTGTGTCAGAGGTTTGACAGACACGCAGTAACCCTACAGTGGCGACCTTCACGGTCGCCACTGTTTCGTTTTGGGGGGCGGTCGCGTCGCGCGCTTCGCGTCGCCTCGCGTGCGTGCATTCGTCCCCGCTGCGTTCATCGCGACTAGGCGTTCAATTACTCCGCGGGGCTGTTGCGGTTGTGCAGGATCTGCGGCTCGCGCGGGACCACGGTCACTAACTTGCAGGACTGCAGTATGCGGCGCGGGCTGTGATCGCCTGCCGCAAAGCGTTTCATGAAGTGCTGCACTGCCGCTGGCTCCCAAAACGAAATCATTGGCTCGATCGCAGATGTTTCGTGATTGAAGAATGTCACCGCGTCTATTCCGGGCGCGCGCGCTTCAAGCAGGCGGCGGACGTCTTGCGTTTCAAGAAATGGGTAATCGCATCCGATCACGAGCCACGCAGCATCCGGCGCACGCAGGAAAGCGGCGTGTATTCCGCTTGCGGGACCACGACCGGGCACCTGATCAAGCACGCCCGATTCGCCAATTCCCCAGTCATCACGTTGCTTTGCGGTGCAGGACCAGTAGATGCGCGCGCAGATCGGCGCCAAGAGGTCAGCCGCCGCGCGCCACTGCGGCTGTTCGCCGTAAGTGATTTCTGCTTTGTCGCGGCCCATGCGGGTACTTGCCCCGCCGGTGAGCACCAAGCCATACAGCTCAGTTGCCAACAGTCGCCTTCGCTTGATTCAGACTTACTTGGGTCGCCTGTACTTGGGTCGGCTGTAGTTGGGTCGGCTGTAGTTGGGTCGCCTTCACCAGGGACACGATCACCGACTTTGAAGTGGGCGTGTGACTGCCTTCGGCGAAGCTATCAATCGGCACCAACACATTGGTCTCCGGGAAGTAACTCGCGAGGCATCCGCGCGGAATCTCATAAGACACGATGCGGAAATTGTGCGCGCGTCGTTCGGTTCCGTTGTAGTGACTCACGATGTCCACGGCATCGCCATCAGCAAATTGGTGTGATGTGATGTCCGCGGAATTCATCAGCACCACGCGCCGACCGTTGCGAATGCCGCGGTATCGGTCATCAAGACCATAGATGGTGGTGTTGAACTGATCGTGCGACCGGATGGTGGTCATAATGAACTGCCCAGGGCCAACGGGCAGCTTGGGAATGTGGTGGACAGTGAATTTCGCCTTGCCATCCGCGGTGCGGAACTCGCGGTGATCGCGGACTGCGTGTGGCAATTCAAATCCATTCGGCTGGCGAATGCGCGTATTCATGTCCTCAAAGCCGGGAATGACGCGTGCAATGCGCGCGCGAATGGCGTCGTAGTTCGCCACGTATCCGCTCCAATCAACGCCGAGCGTTGCGCCTGCCATGGCGGCCACAATCGCGGGCTCGCTCAGTAGTTGCTCGGATGCGGGTGCCAGTGTTCCAGTGGATGCGTGAACGACTCCCATGGAATCTTCGACGCTCACAAACTGCGCGCCGCTACTTTGGATGTCTCGCTCGGTACGACCGAGGCAGGGCAGCATCAATGCATGCTCGCCGGTGATGAGATGTGATCGATTCAGCTTGGTGGAAATCTGTACTGTGAGAGTGCAGTTGGCGAGTGCCTGCGCGGTGTACGCAGTGTCCGGCGTTGCTGACAGGAAGTTTCCACCAAGTGCGATGAACACTTTGGCTTGTCCATGATGCATGGCGTTGATGGCTTCAACGGTGCTGTGACCGTGCTCAACGGGAGGCTCGAAGCCAAACTCGTCGGCGAGACTCTTGAGGAACGCTGGGCTCGGGCGTTCCCAGATTCCCATAGTGCGGTCGCCTTGCACATTGCTGTGCCCGCGCACGGGACACGCGCCAGCGCCAGGGCGCCCAAGGTGCCCGCCCAGCATCAAGAGATTGATGATCTCTTGAATGTTTGCAACTGCATTCTGGTGTTGCGTCAGCCCCATCGCCCAGCAGCAGATCATCGCCTGTGACTTGCCGATGACGCCTGCAATTTCACGGATCTCCGCTTCGGAAATGCCGGAGCCCTCCACGATGGCGCTCCACTCTTCCGCCTCAAGATTCGCGCGGTAGGCATCGAAGCCTTCGGTGTATTGGCTGATGAACTCACGATCGACGCGCGCGCCCGGCGTTTCTAGGATCGCTTTCTGAATTCCCTTTAGAAGCGCCACATCGCCATTGATGCGCACCGGCACATGGTGTGTGGCAAGGGCCGTGCTCATACCCAACATGCCACCGACTTCTTGCGGATGGCGGAATCGCTTCAGGCCAGCTTCTGCAAGCGGGTTGATGCTGACGATCTTGCAACCGCGGCGCGCGGCTTCTTGCAGCGTGATCAACATGCGCGGATGATTGGTTCCCGGATTCTGACCGATCACCACAATGCAGTCTGCTGACTCAAAGTCCTTAAGTGTCACTGTGCCTTTGCCGGACCCGATTGTTCGCATCATGCCAACGCCGCTCGACTCGTGACACATGTTGGAGCAGTCGGGGAGGTTGTTGGTGCCGAACATACGCACGAACAGCTGATAGAGAAACGCAGCCTCATTGCTGGTGCGACCAGATGTGTAGAAGAGCGCCTCGTTCGGCGATTTCAAGGCCTTGAGTTCATCAGCAATCACCGTGAAAGCGTTTGCCCATGAAATTGGCTCATAGTGTGTGCCCCCGCGCGGCAGGTACATCGGCTCAGTGAGGCGGCCTTGCTTGCCGAGTTGGTAATCGCTTTGCCGTGAAAGTGCCTCAACCGAATGTGCTGCAAAGAAGGCTGGAGTGGCGCGGGCGAGCGTTGCTTCTTCAGCGATCGCCTTGGCGCCGTTTTCGCAGAATTCAAACTTGGAACGGCTGCCTGCAGGGTCTGGCCACGCGCAGCCGGGGCAGTCAAAGCCGGTGGTTTGGTTGACACGCAAGAGCGTTGCCATGGTGCGCGCCACACCCATTTGAGCCACTGATGTGGTGAGCGCCACTGTCACTGCTGGTGCGCCGCCGGCGACTGTCGCAGGAACGCCAATCCGAATTGCTGGATCAAGCAACTCTGGGCTCAGAAACAGCGGGGCGCGCGGACGGTTGGTGGGTTGGTTCATGAAATGAGTTGGTGGCGCATGTGCTTCACGGGCCACACGATGAATTTGGATTCATGAATGCGTCGGAGTCGTCTTCGCGCAGCGCAGGGTCGCGCGGTTGCAGACAGGCAAAGTCTTTTTCAACAAGGAGTAGCAGCGGGCCTGTCGGTGTGACTTGTTCGGCAAGCATTCCCACTTCATCTGATTTCGCCCATTGCAACGCAGGAGCCAACGGCACGCGAATGCGGATGGTGTTGCTTGCGAAGTCGGCGCACATGGCGCTCACGTCGGCACTCACCTCGATTGAGCAGCGCAGCGTCGCTGTGCCGAAGCATGTTTCATCAATCACCGTTCCATCAGCAACAAGTTGCTTCACTTCATGTTGTTGAAGCCGTAGGCGCAGGGAGTTCTTTCGGATTCGGAGTTTCATGCCGTTTCATGCCGTTTCGCCAGTCAGTCGCCAGTCAGTCGCCATTCGCCGCTGTACACATTGAAGCGCTCGCCGCGCAGGAATCCGATCAGAGTAATGTCAAATCGCTTTGCAAGTTCAATCGCCAGGCTGGACGGTGCACCCACCGCTACCACCATCGGAACACCGCCCGCCAGCGCCTTCTGCGCCAGTTCAAAGCTGATGCGTCCGCTCAGGAAGAGCAGGTTGCTTGCAAGTGGCGTCTGCCCCTGCAAGAACTGCGCGCCGAGCAACTTGTCGACGGCGTTGTGGCGCCCGACGTCTTCGCGGATCGCAAGTATTTGGCCCGCTGAGTTAAAGAGTGCCGCCGCGTGCAGTCCGCCGGTTTCTTCAAACACCGACTGTTGCGCGCGGAGGCGGTCGGACAACATGCGGATGGCAGAAATTGCAAAGCGAAATCCATCACGCGCAATGGGGCACATTCCGGGCACCTCCAGTGCTTCAAGCGACGCTTTGCCGCAAACGCCACAACTGGAGGTTGCATAGAAGTGGCGCTCCACGTTCGGCCATGCAATAGTGGCGTGATCGGCCAGGCGCACCTTGACCACATTGTTTCCATCGTGCGCGCCGCTCTCGGGTCCGCACGGACGAATGGATTCGATGTCGCGTGCAGAACGAACCAATCCTTCGGACATCAGGAATCCGGCGGCCAACTCTTCATCATGCCCCGGCGTGCGCATGGTGATGGACAGACTGCGGACGCAACGCTCACCATTGACAACAAAGTCAACGCGAATCTCCAGCGGCTCTTCAATTGCCACGCGATCGGTGAGTTCGCTGCGTTCATCTCCTTGAAATCGAACAATTCCTGTTGCCACACTCCGCTGTGTGGCATTGCTAGCGCGATCACTGCTCATGTCACTCGCGTTGCTCATTTGCGCGAAAGCGGCGTGACAGGCTCCGCCTTTGCAGCCGGTTGTAAGAGCACTCGCCGCGCGGAAGGATGCGTGAAGTGACGATTCAAATCAAGGAGCGCGCTGTAGTTGCCGACCGGAATAATGGCTGGCGCCAAGTCCATGGTGAGCGTGTAGGTCAAGCGCGTTGCATCTGTCCCCGCGCCGCGTTCAGCAGTAAATCGCACGGATCCAAGATTGCCAGGTCCGCGCCAATCGAGTTGCTCTGGCTGAATGATCGGCTCAAGTCCGGCCGGTGCGGTCACTTTCCATGTGTTGCGGGATTTTTGTTCTGTGCTGGAGAGGAGGGCGCGTTCGCGGTGATCTGCATCGGTCGGCATGATTTGTGCCGGAACATTCGGCAGGTCAAAGTACAGACCGCCCGCATTCTTCACTCCATACCGGTCTACCTTTACAGCGAACTTCAATGTCGCTGGGTATGTGAAATCCGTCTCCAAGTCGCCCTGCGGCACAGCGTTCTGCGCAATGCCACTGACCATCCCTTGGAACGTTCGGCTTCGCTCCTCAGGCGTCATCTCTGTAAACGCCTGTACGAACCCGGCGTGATCATTGCCATGAAAGCGCGAAACCGTCGTGATGATCGCAGTGCCTTCGGCGTCAAAGTCCATGGTGATTTCAGTCTCACCCAGGTCTTCCATGCCCTTCGGATCTTTCCATGTGAACGATGAGCCGTCCATGGTTAGTCCTGGCTGGCCATTTAGTGATGTTGCGCCAAGCGGCGCGTACTGTGACAGACTGTCGAGGGGCAGCCATTCACCGCTCTGCGGATGCTTCACGCGGCAGACGATGCCGGCAAAGTAGGTGTCCGACGGATAGTCGAGTTGGCGCTTCTGGATGGTTGGTTCTTTCGTGCCCCACGAAGCCAAGTCAATCTCCGCGTCAAAGCCCGCACCGCGCAACATGGTGCACAGGAGGATTGATCGGTCGTCATAGTTTCCGTAGCCATCTTTCAGTGTGACATCGGCGGGCGAGAATGCTGCGGAGAGCGGCAGCGAGCTCAGTCCTGGACCTTCGGTGCGAATTTGTCGCGCCACAAAGTCACGGATGGCGGTCATCTGGGCAACCGGCGTGTCCTTGGTTGCAGCCAGTTCTTTGGCCTTGGCGATGCTGGCGGTTTGCCCGACAAGCATGGGATTTGCGTGGCTACCCACTTCGGTGGCGTAGGCGGTCCAGCTACCAGTACTCATGATGAAATCAGGTGAATCCATCCATGATGGCGGGGCAGATGCCTCGCGCTGGCGCGGCTCAAGATCCTTCCATGTGAAGGTGATGACGCGCCGCCCGTCCTTCTTCTCTTCAGTCATGTGGCCTTCAGCGGGGAAGTCCATTTCCATCTTCGGAGTGACTCCGTCCGGCAGGTCATAGGTCAGCACCATCTCACGAACGCGGTCACTGGTTGTGAATGCAGCGCCGCTACTAAAGATCGGCTGCTCCTTGGCGGTCTCCGTCACTGCGTACTCAATGGTCGAACCAACTTCGACGCCCGGCAAGGAAACCACCAGCGTCTTCCCACCCGGATAGCGCGGCGCACTGGCAACCCATCCCGCGTCCATCACGTTGATTTCCTCGGGCCTCACCGTACGGACGGTGCCGTCCTTCTGGGTGACCCGTGCATACTCAAGCGTTGCGGTTTCCCACGCAGGGTTGTAGGCAATCTGGAGTTCGCTTGCCGATTTCACTCCTGCAGTGGTGAGCACCTTCTCCGTCACCTCGCGTCGCGTCGACCAGCTGGTTGGGCTGTCCATGCGGAGCGTCCACGTCGTGTGAACGATTTCCAGATTCGCACTCGGAGCTGGCGGTGCGTTAGTGGTTGAAACCCGCGCAAACACCGGCTGCTGCCGCCCATTTATTTCCATGTTTGCCATGGCGCGTTTGAGGAGCGGGTACTGGTCGGGTGCAATTTCCGGTGACTTCACGCGGATATCAATGGAGGCATCGATGCGCCCCGATGTCGCGGAAATCAATTGCGAAACGGTGAAGTCCTTATGCTCGGTGTTCTCATACTGCGGCAGCGCAATCGGCGCTCCTAAACTTGGCGGCAGCGTGATTTCTAAGTCTTCATGCACACCGCACGGCTGTTGCATCACCAAGGGAAATCGGCGCTTATCAAGCTGGAGCCCCGCGCCGATCATCCGTGTGACAACGCCGAAGCCGTAGCCCATGTACGGAAGATCAAGTTGCGCAGCGTTACCGCCTGCCACCAAGAGATTCGGCGCAGTCCATTCAAGAGTGAGGCGAATCTTCTGCGTGCTGTCCTTCATGTCTTTCGGCGTGAGGCTCATGCCGGTGAGTGTTCCACCAGGCAGCATTCCTTTGACTGCGCGCTCAAAGCCGCGGCGGATGTCGGCGGGCTTCGCTTCGAGAAATGATCCACGGTAAGCATTGTCATTGATGCCTTCGAAGGCGATCACTGTGGTACCAGTGGCGCTGCCGTCGTCAGCCACTTTGACGGTGGTCTTGGCGGTCATCATGTTGTCATCGGCGGATGCAACCGGTGATGTCATGAGGGTTTCGCCCTCGGGTGTGGCAACCAAGAAACTCTTGTCTTGCAGATATTGCGGCAACAAATCGGCGGTGCTCTCATCGGTGCTGTCCATCAGGATGTACCTACCGTCCTTGCCACGCGCCGCGGTGATGGCATGGTTAAACGAGATGGACGGAACTTCAACATCAAGTTTCTCGCCAGCGTTCACAAGCACCGGAAACGATTCAATTCCGCCGGCGGCGAGCATCGCCACTAACAGCGCAGCCTTGTCGCGACACACGCCATATCGATTCTCGAAGGTGATGTTCACATCGTGCGGTTCGTAGCCGGGGGCGTCCTTCTCCGTGGTGATGCCCATGTAGCGAACCTCTTGACTGACAAACTTGAAGATCGCCTTGATGCGCTCTTCGTCGGTCGTGAGTCCGGCGGTGATTGCGGCCACTTTCGCCTTCATTTCGGGCGTTACTGCATCCAAGTGTGGCTTGGTGAGTTTGGAATACCAGCGGCTGACTTCCTTCCAATCGGCAAGTGTGCTGACGCGCAGGCGCTGCCCAACTGTGTAGTAGTCAGGCATCTGCGGCTCGGGGAACAGTTGTGGAATGTCCTTGCCGGTCCATGTGCAGATGACTTTGTCACCGGCGGTGCGCTCGGACGATGTGACGGTTCCCTTGATCTCCGCGAGCAGTGCCTTACTGCGCAGCGGTCGATCCTTCGGGCACACATATTCGTAGACGCAATTCTTGATTGGGTCTGGCGATTCGAGCACGCACATGTCTGCAAAGTTGTCTTGCATACGCGGCTTCGATTCCCAGCTGCGGACATAGAAGTGCACCAGGTCGCCAATCTCTACTCCTGGAAGGGCGGCGACGACCATCTTTTCATTCGGGTCGAAGATGTTCGCGCCCATACTTGATGTGCTCACCTGTTCTTTACTGATCTGCGATGGATCATGTGAAGTCACCGCGCCACTGGGCTTGATGACATCGACTCCAAGAATTTCCATACCGCCGTACGCGGCATCGAAACCAAAGGCGCGCTCCCGAGCATCCTTGCGACCAGCCTCGGTGAGCACCTTCACGTACTGATCATCAAGGGTCACAAAACTTCCGTCCGCCTTGTATTCGGTGCGTTGGTATTCAGAGACCATCACCGTGTCGGCGTCGGGGTACTTCTCGGTGGTGACCTCCTTCGCTTCGGCGATCACCTTTGTCTGATCAAGCAGCCAATCTGGCGCGGCGACCGCTGGTGGGGTCGTGGGCGCTGTTGCGACCGTCTGTGCGAACAATGCGTGTGTTGCAAGTAGGAATGCCCCGGCAGCCGTGTAGATTGATCTCATACCGGCATTCTAAATAGGTGCCGTTCACCCCTGTCCCCATTTATTGGAGCGCCGCGCCCGGATACGTCAGGAATCCAAAGTGCATGGCCGTGTGGTTGAGGTTGAGCCGCACCCATTCCTCGTGCGTCATGGTGCCGAGCCACGGGCTGGGCTTGGTCATGCGCTCGCCGGCTTCGATCCGTGCGAGCGCCTTGCGGATTCGTCCCATACCTTGCTCAAAGGTAACGTCGGGACTGGGCATCAGCTCCGGGTTCGACTTGCCGACGTTGAATCCCGGGCGCATTGCGTCAGGCTTTGCCTTCAGGATCACGGGCTTGATCATTTTGGCAAACATCCGCACCACGAACGACACCTTCTTGGTCGAGCCATCAAGGCCCTCCTCAAGAGGCACCGCGCAGTGGTCAAGGTTCTGGCCAGGTGTCCAGTTTCCGGTGGTGGTCAGCGTTCCCGCGCGATGTGCGGCTTCGATCCGATCCAATTCACCGCGCAGACATCCCATGCACTTGAAGAACAGGTGACGACGTGCGGCGGTCTTGGTATTGACGGGCATCAGGACAGATTACTCGGCAACCGCCACGCTTACGCGCGACGGCGACGGGCAACAATGCCAGACACTGCCAGTAGGGCGAGGGCACCTGGGGAGGGCACGCCCACCAAACTGACGCCGTGCAGAACGATGCTTCCGGTCCATGTTCCGGACGCGATGTAACTCTCGCGACCGTTACCGATCCAGAACGACATGTTTGGATGGTTTGCCAAGTTGATGGCGCTGTGCAAGTCCACGCGACCGGTGGAAGTGGTGGAGAAGAGTCCGCCACCGGTTGGCCATGCACGACGCTCAGCGGCGCCCGCATTGAGCTCGCCACCGATTTGCAGCAGGCCACCAGTGCTCAGGGGAGCGATGTCCATGTATAGAGTCAAATCGTTGGCCTTTGTGAACCAGAACGAATTGGTCATTTCAACATTGATGGTGGCGCCAGTGAGCGTGCCAGCGATCACCCCGGGCGCGATCGCCTCGGCAAATTGGTATCCAGCGAGCGTCAAGCCGGTGAACGAAATCGTCACGTCAGCGGAGGCAGCGGATGAAATGAGAGCAACGGTGGCAAACCCGGAGAGAAACAACTTATTCGTGATCATGGCTGGAAACTTATCTAACAGGGGAAAGGAACAACAACACACCCTGCCGTGCACACGGGAATGTGCGCGGACGACACCTTTCACAGCCTCTCTAAGAGTCAGAAGTGTGCCACGTGATTCAAGGAAGGCAAGCAAATGGAACACAATTTGCGACTGTTTGAATCCTGCGGCCTCGGTGCGGGGCGCCCCTCCCCGCAGATTTCCGCGATCCCCGCCCTGTAAGCGCGCGTCAGTTGGGGCAGGGACCCCAGGACGCGAGTACCGCACTCAGATCCGCGCCGTTGACGACATCATTGCGATCGAGGTCGCCCAATCCGTCAGCGCCCCATTCGCTGAGCACGATCGCGAGGTCGAGACCATTCACAATTCCGTCCAGGTTCAGATCAGCTGGGCACTGCGCGCGGATCACTGGCGTGGAGGTTGGGAGCACTGCAAATTCGAGGTTCAGCGCGGGGTGGCCGGCGGGGAAGTTGTTCCGCTCGCGGCTGATGTCATACGCCGGACCGACGCTTGCGCCCCAGAGCCGCGACGTGGTGTCTGCAGACCATGTTCCGGCAGTTGGGTTCTCGGCAAGCACCCGGAGCGAATTACCGCTTGCGAACACCACTTTGCCACGCCCGAGCAACCGCATGTGCTGCGGCGCCACAATGGAGGTGCTCGAGATACTTGTAGCCGACAAAACGCCACCCGACGCGCTGAGTGCCAACACATAGAACTTGCCTGCGGTGCCGCTGCCGGCAATCCACACCGTGCCGTTGTCGGGATTCACCGCCATACTGATGTCACCCGCAAGTGCCACCGTGAGTGGTGCGGTGGATGATGTCACGGCCTCGGCTTCAAGGCGTGGAATGACATACAAGGTGCGCGTCGCGAGGTGGTACGCAAGCAGTCGGTCGTTGGCATCGTCGTAGCAGATCGCGTCTGGCTGTTGCGGCAGAGTTCGCTGTGTAGGAGTGGATGTCTCGGATGTCGGAAGGCGTGTGAGCGTGTTGCTTGTGCCGTTCGTACCCAGAACAAACACTTCGCCGAAGCGACCAGCCACCACCTTGCGCGGCTGCGAACTCAGTGTGACGGCGGTGGTGCTCATTGTCAGTCCGTCCGTCAGCGTTAACTTCGCGGAGGTGCCGCTTCCGTGGATTGCGTAGATGCGTCGTGAAACAAAGTCGAACGTCATGTCGGTGACGGCGGTGGGGAGGGTGGTGGCGATCGGCTGTATCGGGTTGATGTCTTCGTATTCAAATCGCAGCGGTCGCACGAGTTGCAGCAATAATCCGCTTGGATCGCAGGTGTAAATGGTGGTTGGGAAGACCAACTGCTGCGACATCAGCACGCCGCGCGTGGTACCTGCAGAGAGGCCTTGCATCCAACCGCCGGTGATGGTCCAAGTGCCGTTGATCGGATAGGCCCCATCGACCGCGTTGTAGATGGCGGTGGTGAACACTGACTGTGCGGTGGTCGGCTCGTTGGGATCGATACGTGCGCTGTCTGCTGGATCAAAGATATCCAGCTCAACCTTGTTGTTCGGGACTTGCCAGATTGCTTCGCCCATGGTGAAGCAGTGGCCACCGGCGATATTCCAAAAGGTGGAACCAGAGGCTGGCGGTTGCAGCCACCCCACGCATACGGCGCTGGCGGGGCGCGGGAAGAGCGGGGTGGCGAGTATCTGCACTACCGTCGCTGACCCGAGCCCGTTGAACGCGCCAGCCGCGCCGCCGAGGGTGACCAGCGTGAACTCGTCGCTGGGCAGAAAGAATTGCAAGCCGCGATTGATTTCTGAGTAGCGCGTCCCGTTACCGAACACATTGGTCTGCATCACGTTGCCGCAGGTGGCAATGAGCGTGTTTGATGATGCATATTCGTCAGCGTTGCGATCAGTCCACGAGTCGTTGGGCACGCCAGAAATTCCGCCCGGCGTTGCTCCGGCGAGATACGCGAGCACATTGCTCGTGGCTGTCGGTGCGCAGTGTTGCCGTCCGTTCAGCCCAAGTCCGGGGATGTTTCCCGAGGCGGTGCGCAATTGATCAAAGTCGCACATCCCGGACACCCGGTAGGCCTGTCGCGTGGGCGACACTTGTTGGGTGACATCAGCGGTCGCGATCGCGACGACGGAGGCGGCGAGGAGCGAGATCGGCAGATGATGGGCGCGCATGCGCGAAGTGTGGCACGAAAATTCTCCGGAAGCAATTTCCGTGCTTGCCAACAAAGCAGAAATATCTGTACATCGAAAGGTCGGGGCGGCGATCGCCAACCCCCGTCGTCCCTTTATCGCCAATAATTGTTGGCAGCAGCGATGGTCGCAAACTCAGTGGCGACTGTCTGGCCAATGGCGATCAACATGCCGGCATCTTCTGCATAGACCCCGCGGAGCCGTTCACGCACTGCGGCGTCACGGCGCTTCAATCAACCACACCATCGCCGCAATCTCGCTCGTTTCCAGGCTTCCGCCGGACCAGTTGCACACCACCTCCGATGTGCCAGCGCCGCGGTACAGCTTGGTACCGGAGACGTTGAACAGCGCCTTTGATGAACCGGCACCTTCGTACACCTTGCCGCTGGTGATGTTCCACAAGCATTCTGATGTGCCTGCGGCGCGGAACACTTTCGTGCCGGACACGGTGAACAGCGCTTTACTGCTCCCCGCGCCCTCATAGGCCTTGGTGCCGCTCACGTTGAGAAGTACTTTGCTTGAGCCCGCGCCTTCATAGAAGTTGCGACCGTTTGAATTGAAGAGCACCGTGCTTGAGCCGGCTCCTTTGTAGAACTTGATTGATGTCATTGCAGCTGTAGTCCACGCCCCGAGGGCGGTTGCGCTTGCGATTGTGAGCGGAAGCAGGGCAGCGAAGCACAGTCCGAGCGTGCGCAGACCGGATGTAGTCGAGATGTTCTTCATGGTGAGCCGGTGGTGGGCGGGATGTAGTTGGGACACGGTTCAATGCGCACTGCGTGCAACTTCACGTTACCTCCCCGGCCGCTGACCTGGTTTCAGCAGGTGACCGCGCTGTTGCATCAGCATGCGCAGGGCACTTGGGATGCCGGTCATGCGGATCAGGTTGTCTTCCTTTATTGCGATCGGCGAGCCCATCTCATAGCGGTTGATGGTGGCTGGGCTCATACCGAGAAGCGTCGCGAACGCCACTTGGCTGAGCCCCGCGCGTTCGCGGATCGCTTTCACTTCCTCAGGATGGAGCGTGCCCGACGCGGTGCGATATGCGTCGTAGACCGGACGCATCAGGTCTGGGTCGGCGGGGTCGGCCAATTCTTCGCCGCACGTCCGGCATTGATAGGCGGTGACGTGGTAGGGCAGTTTGATGCCGTGGATCTCGCAGTGCTCGTCGTATTCAACAAACGTGGCGCCCCGCATGGTCGAGCAGATCGGGCAGAACAGAGTGCGCTGGGAATGTTGAGTGGTGTTCATGTGGGGTGGTCAGCGCATTGGAAATCGAGGTTGATGAAAGGACCAAATCACGAGCGCGGACTCTGAACTCTCCTGCACGCGTCGGAACGCGATCTTCAAGTACATGCGCCTGCCATCGAGTGTGGGGCAGAAGATCCAGACCTCGCGGTCCGGACAGTGGTGATCGGGAAGTGGCCCGTCGTGAAAGTCGATAGGCGACAACTGGACGAGCAGTTCCCAAACCATGTCTTGGGTGGCCGCGACCTTTCGCATGGCGCGGCGCGTGCTGCGTCGGTCGACCAAGAAGCCATGTCTCTGTTGGGCCAGAAGCCGGATGTGCACCAGCGCATCATCCAACTCGACCGGGAAACGGATGGGCCGCGGGGCATTGTCCATACCTCTACTCCTAGATAGAGGTCAAGTCAACCCTTTGCTGCCACGATCTGTGCAATCTGCCCACATTTATCGGGAATCCAGGGTTTCCGGCCCCGTCCGTCGCCCGAAGGAGTTTCCCCCGCGCCAACACATGCATGGGGTGCGAATGATCGCCGAGCACTCGCGCAATTGCGCGTGCGTCAATGGAGTCAGGATGTTGCGACATGGGATCGCCTCCGTGCGGGTTTGCCGCGGTTGATCCTTGCGTTTCACGATGTACAGACGGACGGAAGGTAGGCGCGCAATGGGGCGCATCCCTGAATCACGGCTCTAGTTCGCGTGAGATTTAGCAACTTGTTTCGCCGCAAGAAGCGCGGGGGCGAAGTGCGGTGATGAATGATGCGGAGGCGCGAGTGAGGTGCGATCGAAACACAACCGGGCGAAGCACCAGGGCTTGGCCGGGTCGGGTGGTTGTGCGTGAGTTTTTTAGTTCGGGCAGGAACCCCAACCGTTGAGCAGGTCGCCGAGGTCTGCGCCATTGACTTGGCCGTCATGATTGATGTCGCCCGTACATCCCGTCGTCCCGGCGGGGCAAGACCCCCAAGCGCCGAGCAGAATGCTGAGGTCTGCGCTATCGACTGTGCAATTGCCAGTCAGACTCGAGGGGCACTGCGGGCATGCCGCTTCGAGTGCGATGGTGTGGGCGTTGCCCCCCGCGATGCTGGAGCGCGCAGTGAAATCCGCGGGCGTGTCGCATTGACCCCAGACGTTGGCTCCCCAACACCGGACACCGCCATCGATTTGGAGTGCAATGGTGTGGGCGGAGCCCCCCGCAACGCTTGAGCATGGTCCGAGATCCGCGGGCGTGTTGCACTGACCGGAGGCGTTGGCTCCCCAACACCGGACGCCGCCATCGCTTCGGAGTGCGATGGTGTGGGAGGAGCCCCCCGCGATGCTGGAGCACGCAGTGAGATCCGCGAGCGTGTTGCATTGGCCCCAGGTGTTGTTTCCCCAGCACCGGACGCCGCCATCGCTTCGGAGTGCAATGGTGTGGGATTCTCCCCCCGCGACGCTTGAGCATGGACCAAGATCCGCGGGCGTGTTGCACTGGCCGTAGTAGTTGTTTCCCCAGCACCGGACGCGGCCATCCACTCGGAGTGCGATGGTGTAGAGATACCCTCCCGCGATGCTTGAGCATGGACCGAGATCCGCGGGCGTGTTGCACTGACCGTCGCTGTTAAGTCCCCAACAGCGCACGGTGCCATCGGTTCGGAGTGCGATGGTGTGGTAGGTGCCCCCCGCGACGCTTGAGCATGGACCAAGATCCGCGGGCGTGTTGCACTGGCCGTAGTAGTTGAGTCCCCAGCACCGGACGCCGCCATCGCTTCGGAGTGCGATGGTGTAGAGAGACCCCCCCGCGACGCTTGAGCACGGACCAAGATCCGCGGGCGTGTCGCACTGGCCGTAGTAGTTGTATCCCCAGCACCGGACGACGCCATCAGCGCATGCGCTCTGCTCGCCCGCAACAACGCCCGCCGCGAGAAACGCAGCAACAAGCCCCGTCCGCACGAGGAGTGGACACGTCCGCCCGGTGTATTCAGTTGCCCTCATAGTTGTGAAGGTACCACCGTTCTCGCGGGATTCCAACAACAATCTCGTGCTCGGCGCGCCATCGACCCCCAAAAAGCGCAGAAGCCGAAGGCACTAACCTTCGGCTTCAAGCTTTAAGAGCGGGTGAAGGGACTCGAACCCTCGACGTCCACCTTGGCAAGGTGGCACTCTACCACTGAGTTACACCCGCAAAACCTCCGGTCGGGCGCGCAACCGGCTACTTCGAACTTCGCGCGCGCCCGAACTCGGAAACAGAGATTGTAGTCACACCCGACAGCGTGCGCAAGGGGTGACTGCAACTTGATAACACGGCGGACGTTGCAAAAATCCCAGCCCAACGGCGCCGAACAGCATCGACACGACGCTTCATACGATCCCCCACATGCAAGCCCAAATCTACGCCGTTCGCAGCAGCGTCGCCACCATCATCCGCGCCTCCGCCATCACCGGCGCATGCCTCGCCGCAGCCTGCACACCGAACGCAACCAACACCCAGAACACACCCAACGCAACGCCCGCGCTCGCGTCCACTCCCACCCACATCGCCGTCCTCGCCGCCGAGATCGGCCCCATGTCGCCCATCGGTCTCACCGCCATGCGCGGCGCGCAACTGGCCATCACTGAACACAATCGCGCATCCACACTTCGCTTCGACGCGGAGTGCATCGACACGCAGAGCTCCTCTGCGCGCGCCACGGAAACCGCCCGCGCCGCCGCAGCTCGCAACACCATTGGCATCGGCTTCACTGACAGTGACCCCGCGCTGGTTGCCGTTCCTGAATTCACACGCTTGGGTAAACCCTTCGTGGTGATCGGCGCAACTGATCCAAAGCTGCCTGCCCGCTGCGGTGCTGGCACCTTCCTTGCATGCTTTGGCGATGACGCACAAGCCATCGCCGCCGCCGACTTTGCCGCCGCACGTTTCGGGAAGCGCACACTGGTCATCTTTGACTCGCGCCATGAATACACACGCACATTGGCAAGCTTCTTCCGCAGCCACATGGGTAACCAACTCGGCGGCACTGTCGTTGCGGAGTTTGACCTCAGCTTCACCCCCGCGCCCGCTATCGCGCCGCACCTTGTTGCGGCAGCGAACAAAGCAGACTTCATCTTTGTTGCTTGCATGCCAGAAGACATCACCACCGTACTGAAGTCCGTTCGCTCTGCACTGCCAACAACGCCAATCATCGGCGGCGATTCATTCGACTGCGACGCGGTACTCAACACGCCCACTGCCACTGGCCAAGCAAGCACCAACGCCGCTGCCGCAACTGCCCCAAGCAATCACGTGTGGTTCACCACCCACGCGTGGCTTGGCGCCGGCTGTTCGCCCGCCGCACAGGCCTTTGTTGCTGCGTATTCCGCCGCGTACGGAACCCCGCCACCCAATGCGTTTGCGGCACTCGGTTACGACGCCGCTCGCCTTGCCATTGAAGCACGCACGCGCGCCGGCAGTGATGACCCGAAAGCCATCGCCGCTGCACTGGCCGCCACCACTGACTTTCACGGCGTCACCGGCACGATCAGTTATGCCAACGGTCCCGTTCCAACGAAGGACGTCTGGATGGTTTCAGTAACGAATGGCGTGCGGCAACGCGGGGAATAAAAATACTCACGCGCTCGCCAGACAGGCCGAGCGCGATGAGCGTGGGGGTTAAGAATTCACCAACTGTGCGTTCGTACTGAACGCGTCCGTCACATCACTGGCATGCACCCCAGGCGCTTAAGAGCCGCCCAAGATCTATACCGTCTACTACGCCGCTGCCGTCCAGGTCGCCAGGGCCAGAGAGTCCCCAAGAGCTCAGCATCAACCCAAGGTCCTCGCCACCAACCACGCCGTTTCGCGCGTTGATTGGGGCAATGTCCGCTGGGCACGCACCTGGGTAACTGTTCGGATCGGATGGATCAGTACCCGCAATCACCTCGTCGCGGTCGAGCGCGCCATCTCCGTCACGATCAATACCCAGTCGACGCGCCATGCCCGGAGGCACCAGTGTGTAGGTGACTTCGTTGCCACTGGTGGCACCAGCAAGCAGGGCGGCGGCGCTGATGGTCTCGCCAGTACGGTCGCTCACAAAGCTGCCGGATTGCAGCAGCCAACCGCGCGCCACGCCGTCACGATTTCCCTTGGCAATCAAGCCAACTTGCGTGCTCTGGCTAGTGGCCAACGTCATGAGCTGCGTAATACGCGCACTGTCATCGCCACTTCCACCCGCATTACGCGCGGTGACTTGCTGGCCCGCGCCAGCATGCGTGTCGGTACCGAAACTCAACAGGAAGGCCTCCACATCGCGCCGTTGCGTGGCACCGGTGGCACCAGCAGGGAATCGGAAGCCAATGTTGAGAACATCCTGCAGCGTTGCTTCATCGCCACCGTGATCGAACCCGAAGCCGCGGTTGTTGACCAGCGAACTCTTGTTGGCGCCAATCTTTCGATACGTGTCGCGCAGCGGAGCATTCTTGCGGTTCTGCGGCTCGTTTGCCGGCGGTGGAGCCGGGATATCAACCTTCTGATTGGTGCCAGTGATCCCAGCGTGGCAATTGATGCACGTGACTCCGGGAGGCGCGCCAAAGAGTTGCGCGGTGTTAAAGATGGTCTGACCAGCAGTTGGATTACCCGTGCCGCCAGTACCAGTGACCACGCCACCAACGATCGGAATAGAAGTCTTCAGCGTGTTGTCAATGTTGCGGTTTGGGTTTGGTCCAAAGGTGAGCGACGCAACATAGTGCTCCATGCTGGCCATCTCAGTGGTGGTGATCTGACTATCGCGCCCCTGCAAGTTGGTGTACGCCTCATTGAACTCAGCAAGATCATTCTTCTCGCCGCGCCAATGGAACGGCTCGGTGCCGATGATTCCAAAGAGCGTCTGCGTTGTCATCGGTCCCTTCATCGGGTGCCAACTGATGCAACCCGGTACCTGGCACGATTCATCAAAGAGCTGCACGGTGCCTTGGGTATTACCAATGTCCCACGCCACGCGATCGCTCCGCGCATCCACATGGCACGATGCGCAGCTTGACTGCCCAAGGCCGGAGGTGAGATGCGTATCGAACAGGAACTTGCGCCCCTCCTTTACGGTGGCAGGCGTTGGATCATGGAACGCAATCCGCGCAATCTCAGAATTGGTGGCGGTGCTGACTGCAGACACCGATCCTTCAAATCGATTCAACACATAGAGCCGGCTGCCATCAGCATTCATGACAAGACCCGTTGGGCCTTCGCCAACATTAATGGTGGCAATGCGACCGCCGCCGGCGTCAAAGCCAATCACATTGTTGGAGCCAAGACCAGCAACCCACGTCGTGCCGTTGGGGCTGAATGCCACGCCGCGCGGATCACCAATCGACTGCAATCGATTGAGCACCGATGTGGTGGCGCTGGTGTACGTGAGGTGCGGATTCATATCAATCACCGTGCCCGGACCTGCGCCGCCAGCAAGGCGTGCCGCCACACACTTCACAAACACGCCATTGACATTCTGCTCAAAGCGCAGTTCGTTGCGTGATTCCATGCCGATGGCAACCACATCGCCATTGGGCGCAGTGCCGATGCCGGCAACGATCGTCATGAGACCCTTCACGTAACTCACCGAGTTGGTCTGCGCGTTGATGACAGCAATGTCGTTGTCGTGCTGGTCCCACGTGACAAAGCTGGTCCAGTTGCGATTGTTTCCATCAAGCCACTGGTTGGTGGTGGTGTTCTTACGAACGATTTGACCAACCCTTGGCGCAGTGCCGTTCGATGCAGCCTTCGCGGGGCTGAAGGTGGTGCCAGCATTCGGAGGCGGATTCACGCCGCCGTACGGACCACTTGCCAGACTCACCGTTGCGTGCGGCAACATGGTGGAGTGATTGCCCGATTCAAAGATGCCCAAGTAGACAGTGTTGCCATCGGCACTCGCAGTGAGTGCGCGCGGTTGACTGCCGGCAATCGCCACCGTTGTCACGGTCGCTGGGCTTGCAGCATCAACCACCGCCAGTCGCTCGGCAAGTGACAGTGAAACGAACGCCTTCTGCGGCGTGCCCGCAAAGACCACATCCGATGGCTCGTCGCCGATCAAGATGGTTCGGGTGACGCGCATGGTGGCAAGATCAACCACGCTGACGGAGTCAGAAATCTGATTGACAACCCACGCCTCCGTTGCACTGCGCGCCCGCACCGACACGGGATCGAGTCCAACCGGAACCGAGCCGCGCTTCACCGGCGAGCCGCCCACAACGTCGTACACCTCCAGGCGCGCATCGGCAGTATTCACGGCGAGCAGGACGAGTCCGTTTGGCGTGAGTTCAATGGGGTGCGATTGCGGTGATTCCCAATTCACAAACGAGCCGGTCTGCGCAACAGCTGGCAGGGTGATGGCGAGTGCGGCGAGGGCGGATATGTGGAAAGTGGGGGTCATTGCGGAGATTGTTGCCGTGGGGACTCATGCCGGGACAGAGAATCGGTGTCTGAAGTGTTTGAAGGACACTGATTCCGAAGTTCGTGGCAATAGCCAGACAATGCCACACAACGGGCCCCATGCGGCAACAGTCTGCCGAATTCGCAGTTACGAGCGCCGGCGAGAATTGTGGGTGGCCACCAGTGCGTCCCATTCCGGTCCAAACGCGGATTCGTAGTTCTTCCAGCGGCCGATCGAGGTTCGATTTATAGGGCGTCGGACTTGCTCATGGCTCAGGGTCAACACCGTGCGGGTGTTGTCCTCCGGGCGCAGCATGTCAGATTCCGGGGTAATTCCAAGCAACGCTGTGACGCGCTGCGCGTGCCCGTCCGGGTCTTCAATCAAGTCTTCGTACACAATCTCTTCGTGGCGAATCTTGAGTACCGAGAGTGCTTCCATGGAAAGCGCGCGTTCGGCAGTCATCACCTCGCGGATGCCGCCAAGCGACCCGGTCCACCCAAAGTGCTTGGGATTGAAACTGGAGAGGTACAAGCTCACCGCCGTGTCTCGCGGATCACGCGTGATGTGCATGCAGCGCGCACCCGGAAGAATGGCTGCCACTGCAGGAAGCCAGTGCCACGTCTGCAGCGACTTGTCTACCAGCCACGCCTTGCCTTCCACTTCCGGGGTCCGTGCGCCGGAGAGATAGTTGTTCTGAAATACAACCGCATCCTCTGCACTGATGGTGCCAAGTCCCCGCGGCCACGCGCCAGCATGTACCAACGAATCTCCAAGCGCCGTGATCCCTTCGTACTCGCCGATTCCAGCGACGCATGAATGGCGGTCAAGCATTTGCTCAAGGAGCGTTGTGCCACTGCGCGGCATGCCAACAATGAATGCAATTCCATCCACTTGCGGAACGCGCGGGTTGAACCATGCCTTGCCATTGGCAAGCAGCTGTCGCTGCGCATGCACATCCGCCTGCATGTCCGAAAGGTTGAACGGCGAGGCGGTGTTCTGGTGGATGTACGTTGCCAGTTCCCACGCGCGGCGATACTCGCCAGCGGAATCAAGCAGCTGGACTGCTTCAAATCCGGCGTTGCGCCGCATGGATACTTCGCCTGGTTCGCGGGCGATTGCCTCAAATTCACTCACGGCGCCTTCGCGGTCATCTTTCGCGCGCACGCGTGCCGCCATGATCCGGCCGCGCACATCCGTGAGCCACATGCCACCTTGCTCAACCAAGGCTTTCATTTCCGCACGCTTTCCGGTGCGGTGCAGAATGTCTGCCAGGAAGATCGTTGCATCCAGTGCGTTCGGCGCTTTGCGCGCAATCAGTACGCGTAGGCGATCAATGGCCTTATCGCTGCGAGCGAGGTAGTGATCAACGATCGCCCACGCCATGCCAATGCGGTGGTCGCCCGTGATGAGGCGCTCCGCGCGTTCGAGCGCTTCTTCTGCAACTCGCAGGCGGTTCATACCGATCGCGCAACGTGCAACGCCAAGCCAGGCCTCGCCGTCGCGCGGGTTGCGGCGCAACATATCGCCCGCAAGATGCTTGGCATTCATAAAGTCGCCGCGCTGCAGCAAGCGCTGAAGTTCTGCCCGTTGATTGACAGGAGGTGGCATGGAGTAGTGATGCTACTAGTGGCCGCCGCGCCGCCGCTCTGCGATTTGCGCGGTTAGTCCCACTCGGCGCCGAACGCCCACTCATAATTCTTCCAGCGCCCAATGGACGATCGGTTGATCGGCTTGCGCACCTGCTCATGGCTCAGCGTCAGCACGGTGCGCGCGTTGGATTCCGGCGCAAGGACGGTCTCTTCCATGGCCAATCCCATGCGCTTCAGACATCGCTCCATATGTCCGCGTGGATCGGCAACCAAATCCTCGTAGACGATCGATTCGTGCGGGATTCCGAGCGCTTGCAACGCCTGCGGCACCAGCGCCCGTTCGGCGGCGATGATGCGGCGGATGCTTCCCAACGAACTTGTCCAACCGACGTTCTTTGGATGAAAGTTCGAGAGAAACAGGCTGACTGCCGTGTCGCGCGGTTCGCGCATGATGTGAAAACACACGGCGCCCGGCATGACGGCGGCCACAGCGGGCAACCAGTGCCAGGTATTGAGTGACTTGTCGAACATCCACTGCGTATTGCCGCGCCGCATGGAAGCGATGCCGGACAGGTAGTTCTGCTGCATGGCGAGCGCTTCATCAGTGGGCAGCATGGCCAGTCCGGTTGGCCATGCGCCAGCGGAGATGACTGCAGTTCCAAGCGTGTTGATGCCGTCGTACTCGCCGATACCCGTCACCGCGGAATGACGATCAAGCATCTGTTCAAGCAGGGTGGTGCCACTGCGGGGCATGCCAACCACCAGCGCAACACCATTCACTGCGGGCGCGCGCGGCGTGAACCATGGCTTTCCGCGGGTGAGCAGCGCTGATTGTGCGTTGGCATCGGCAATCACGCCTTGAACGTCAAACTGCTCGCCGGTGGTGGCGTGCAGGTGTTCTGCCAGTGCGAAGGCGCGGCGGTACTCGCCGGCAGCGTCAAGCATGCGGACGGCGTCGAAGCCGGCGATGCGGCGTGCCAGGGCAAGCGCCTCGCTGCGTGCAAAGGCTTCCAGGCGGTCCGCGGTGCCAGCGGGGTCCGTCAGTGC
>CALQCP020000003.1 GCA_943329105.2 Chitinophaga pinensis
AAAGAACTTCAAGCCCGAGTCACGAAGGTGTGACCGGATGTTCAGATACAACTTTGTGCGTGCGTTTGGGTTCGGCGTCATATGTCTCCTGAAAGAGGTTAGGCGACCACGGCGGGCGCGTGAAATGTATTTCGATGCCCCCCGGAAGGGCTTCGAACGAGTGGAATCATCCACCATCAGGGTGAAACAACTGCTTCACCCACGTGGACGATGATTCCGAACATGGAAATCGCACCCTCATTCGCCGTCGGCCCAAACCCTTGGACCCCATTTCAGCCCAGTAGCGCGCCTATCAGCCAGCCCGGACCGCGGATAACCACGAACTAATTCTCTGCAAGATCAGGGACAATGCACCCGCTCGGAGCGCCACGCTTCGCCGCACGTCACCCGAAACACGCCCATGGAAACCGCGCTCATTATTGTCAACATCGTGCTCACTCTGGCACTCGCTGCATTTGTCTTGCTGCGCCGCGCCGCCGGCAGCAACACCAGTGCCGACGCCGACGTGGTTCTGAAAGCGCACGAATCATTTCTGACAGAGCTACACCGCTTCGGTGAGTCGATCGGTGTAATGGAAAAGCGCCTGCGCGAAGAGTTGCGACTCAGCGAGACAACAACGCGCGACGCGCTGACCAAACTGATCAGCTTGGCGCGCGATGATCAATTGACTGCAGCAACCACACTGCGCACGGAAGTCAGCAAGAATCTTGCAGTGCAACTTGAAACGACGCTCCTTCGCCTTGATGCAACCCGCGCCTCGCTTGATAAGCAACTCACGGAATCTCGCGAAACCACGCGTGTGCAGTTGGTGGAAGTGCGCGACACCACGCAAGCGCAACTCACCGCCCTGCGCGAAGAGAATCAGAAGAAGCTTGACGAAATGCGAAATGTCGTGGACGAAAAACTCCAGGCAACCCTGACCGCTCGGCTCGATGGCGCCTTCAAGATTGTCAGTGAACGCTTGGAATTGGTGCACAAGGGGTTGGGTGAAATGCAAGCCATGGCGGCGGACGTTGGCGGCCTCAAGCGCGCTCTCACCAACGTGAAGACGCGTGGCATTCTTGGTGAAGTGCAACTCGAATCAATCCTCGAGCAATTTCTCACGCTTGATCAACTGGCACGCAATGTGGAGACCGCGCCGGGCAGCAATAAACGCGTGGAATTTGCCGTGCGAATGCCTGGGCCGTCAGGGGATGCAGGTATGCCGCTCTGGCTACCAATCGATGCAAAGTTTCCAAAGGATGACTACGAACGCCTACTTGACGCGCAAGATTGCGCCGACAAAGAAGCAGTTGAGAAATCACAGAAGGCGCTCGCTGACGCGGTGCGTGGTTTTGCAAAGGACATTCGCAGCAAGTACATCGATCCGCCGCACACCACGGACTTTGCGATTCTCTTTGTACCCACGGAGGGCCTGTACGCCGAATTGCTCCGCCGCCCCGGGCTTGCGGACGAACTGAACCACGTGCATCGCGTGGTGCTTGCTGGTCCAACCACGCTTTCCGCCATCTTGCAGAGTCTGCAAATGGGCTTCCGCACCCTGGCACTTGAGAAGCGTTCGAGCGAAGTGTGGAATCTGCTCGGCGCCGTGAAGACGGAATTCGGTCGCTTTGGCGATGTCTTGGACAAGGTTCGCAAGCAACTTGCCAGTGCAACCAACACACTTGATGACACTGGAAAGCGGACGCGTGCGATCGAGAAAAAATTACGAGGCGTTCAGGAACTTCCATCGGAGCAAGCCGCGTTACTCTTACCGCCGCTCAGTGGCTCAGAAGGCGAGCCAGAGCTGATCGACACGGAAACCGCCTGACGCGCCGCACCGCCTGACCCCCGCTCCCACGCCTCCCGGCGCCCCGTGAGCAATACGCCGACCATCCGCGCCCCCCAGCGGTCGGCGAAGACCCACATTCCGTCAATTCCAGCCCGTTCGCGCTGATGAGTCGCGGCTGACCACCCTCCTATACTTCAGGGCTTGGGCTGCGCCGCGCACTTACTTGCGCGGCGCGTACCCCAATGTGTTTGGTCCCTGCGCTTTGGCGCCCCGCACAGCACCACTCCGATGACATCGATGCAGACTTCCTCAAAGGCCGTCACCACCGCCGCCAACATTCCTGGGCCACTCGACCCGCTCGATACATTCGCGCGCCGTCATCTGGGAACCACCTCGGTTGAAGAGACCGAGATGCTTGCGCTGCTTGGCTGCGCTTCGATGGCAGAGTTGATTGATTCAGCAATTCCAGCGGGCATCCGTCTGCGCCGCGAGCTTGATATCACCGATCCAACCAACGGCCAAAAGTTCGCCATGCGCGGCGAGGCCGAGACCCTTGCCGCGTTGCAAACGCTCGCTGATCGCAATCAGGTGTGGCGCACGTACATGGGAATGGGCTATCACGACACCATCACCCCGCCGGTGATTCTGCGCAACGTCCTTGAAAATCCAGGTTGGTACACGGCCTACACGCCGTACCAAGCAGAGATTGCCCAGGGTCGCTTGGAAGCACTCTTGAACTGGCAGACCATGGTGTGCGAACTTACCGGCATGGAAGTGACCAATGCGTCGCTACTTGACGAAGGCACCGCCGCTGCTGAAGCCATGAGCCTCTGCTACTCCGCGAGCGGGCAGAAGAAGAAGCGATTCTTTGTTGCCGAAGATTGCCATCCGCAGACCATCGCGGTGGTGGAGACGCGCGCTTCCGGTCTCGGAATTGAACTGGTCATTGGTAAGCCATCGAACGCCACCGTGACCGATGGAACCTTCTGCGGCGGGCTGGTTCAGTACCCCTGCACCAGCGGAAAAATCCATGATTACAAGGACTTTGCAACCACTCTGCACACTGCCGGCGCGCTTTTGGTGGTGGCAGCAGATCCACTGGCGCTGTGCCTACTGACCCCGCCCGGCCAATGGGGCGCCGACGTAGTGGTTGGCAGCGCGCAGCGATTCGGCGTACCAATGGGCTTCGGTGGTCCACACGCCGCATACTTCGCCACCAAGTCCGAACACGTGCGTCGTATGCCAGGTCGGTTGATCGGCATGAGCCGCGACACCACCGGCGCGCCCGCTCTGCGCATGGCGATCCAGACGCGCGAGCAACACATTAAGCGCGAGCGTGCCACCAGCAACATTTGCACCGCTCAGGTACTTCTTGCGGTCATCGCCGGTATGTACGGCGCTTGGCACGGACCCGAGGGACTGAAGGCGATCGCCAATCGTGTTCACCTCGCCACCAATACACTCGCCGCTGCGCTGCGCACGCTTGGTCACGATTGTGGAACACACGCGTGGTTTGACACCGTGCGCGTCAAACTTGGCGGTGGCGCCACGCAACAAGGCGTACTGGCAGCAGCTGCCGCGAAGCAGATCAACTTCCGCATCTATGCCGATGGAACGCTTGGCGTGACTCTTGATGAAACCGTCACCCCCGCAGACATTCAAGATGTGATTGACATCTTCGCCACCGGCACCGGCAAGCCTGCTCCGAAAGTTGCCGATGTTGCGCGCACCATCAAGACATCCAACCTCGGCACCTTTGCGCGCGTTGGCACGTTCATGCAGCAGCCGGTCTTCAGCCAGTACCACAGCGAGCACGAAATGCTTCGCTACCTGTGGCGCCTGCAAAGTAAGGATTTGAGCCTGGTTCACAGCATGATTCCGCTTGGTTCATGCACCATGAAGTTGAACGCCACCAGCGAAATGATCCCGGTCACCTGGCCTGGCTTTGGCAAGATTCATCCGTTTGCACCTGCCGATCAGTGGAAGGGCTATGCGGATCTGTTCCGCACGCTCGAGACGTGGCTCTGCGAAGTCACCGGCTTCGCCGCCGTCAGTTTGCAGCCGAATGCTGGTTCGCAAGGCGAGTACGCCGGTCTCATGGTGATTCGCGCGTACCACCATCACCGCGGTGACAAGGCTCGAACGATCTGCTTGATTCCCGATAGTGCGCACGGCACCAATCCGGCGAGCGCGGTGATCGCAGGTATGACGGTTGTTCCGGTCGATAGCGACGCTGACGGCAACGTCGATATTGCGGACTTGAAGATGAAGGCAGAACTTCACTCCAAGGATCTTGCGGCCTGCATGATGACGTACCCAAGTACGCACGGCGTGTTCGAAGATCGCATTCGCGAATTGTGTGACATCGTTCACGCCAACGGCGGGCTCGTCTATATGGACGGCGCCAACATGAATGCGCAGGTTGGCATTACGCGTCCGGGCGATATCGGCGCGGATGTTTGCCACTTGAATCTGCATAAGACGTTCTGCATTCCGCACGGCGGTGGCGGTCCGGGCATGGGTCCGATCGGCGTCGTGGCACGGTTGGCAGACTTCCTGCCAGGTCATCCGGTTCTGCGCCCACTCACCGCGGGCAAGCATGCGATCGGCCCAATCAGTGCGGCCCCGTATGGCAGCTCCAGCATTCTGACCATCAGTTGGATGTACATCGCCATGATGGGCGCGGAAGGTATGCGGCGCGCAACGGAAGTAGCCATTCTCAACGCCAATTACATGGCAAAGCGGCTGGAGAATCACTACCCAGTGGTTTACACCAACAACAATGGCCGATGCGCGCACGAGTTCATCATTGACTTGCGTCCGTTTGACGTCAGCGTTGGCATCAAGCCCGACGATGTCGCAAAGCGGCTCATGGACTACGGATTCCACGCACCAACCATGAGTTGGCCGCTGGCTGGTTCGTTGATGATTGAACCAACCGAGAGCGAAAGCAAGGAAGAATGCGATCGCCTGTGCGATGCGCTGATTGCCATTCGTGAAGAAATCCGGCAGATCGAGAGTGGCGCATGGTCGAAGGACAACAACCCGCTCAAGCACGCTCCGCATACTGCAGCAGTGGTGACGGCTACTGAGTGGACCCGCCCGTACACTCGTGAACAGGCTGCATACCCAGCCACTTGGCTTCGCTCATGGAAGTACTGGCCACCAGTGGGTCGCGTTGACAATCCGTACGGCGATCGCAATTTGGTTTGCACATGTGAATCTGTTCGGTCATACGCCTGAAAACCGTTCGAGTCACTGAGGCACCACTCATGTCCATATTCCCACTGCCAATGTTCGAACGCGATGCCGATCCCGCTCACCGGGACGCCATGACTGATGCAGAGGTGTATGCACGTCTCAAAGCGCCTTCGTCAATTGTGGTGAAGTTCGGGTCGATCAAACTGATTGGCGAATATCCTTACGACGGTTCGGCGAAGCCGGGCTGTGGCAGCCGGATGGTTGCGCGCACTCATCGTGGCACTGAGATCACGGAGATGCTCACCACTACCTGCCCCAACAGTGGTTGTTCCAAGAGCATCAGTCGGCACGAAATGCTTGAATATGTGGACAATTCGGGTGGCAAGGATTACCCGTTCCACACCAACGGGCGGATCTTGCGCGTGGCAACGGTGGAAGACATGAATGCCTGGTCTGCCATGCGCGACCGCTTCATGGACACGGAACTGCAGGCTGTTCGTGCTGAGGCGAAGTCCATGGGATTCACGATGAAGATCGTGGAAGTGGAGCCCGTCCTGGGCGGCGAACACGTCACGGTGCATTACCTGAGCGAAGAGCGCGTGGATTTCCGCGAGCTGGTGCCTGCATTGGCGCGTCGCTTTGGCGCGCGCGTGGAAATGCATCAGATCGGTGCTCGCGACGAAGCCCGTCTCACCGCTGATTACGAGAAGTGCGGACAGCACTGCTGCTGCAAGAATTTCTTGAAGGTGTTGATGCCGGTCAGTATGAAGAGCGCCAAGACGCAGAAGGCATCACTTGATCCGCTGAAGATCAGCGGTCGTTGCGGGCGCTTGATGTGCTGCCTCCGCTACGAAGATCAGACCTACGACGAACTCAAGAAGCGACTGCCCAAGAATAAGAGTCGCGTTGGAACCAGTGAAGGACCAGGCACGGTCATCGACTCCAAGATCTTGGTGCAATTGGTGCTCGTTCGCCTTGATCACAACGGCGTTGACATTGCTGTACCAGTGGAAGAACTTCTGCCGGAAGATGCATGCCCACAGCCAGCTGCGCAGCCCGACCCATTCCGTGGCATGCGCCGCGAAGATGTAGCGCGGCGCACAGGTGGCGCGGGGCGGACAGCGGACAACCGTGCTCCAAAGGACGCGCAGCAGAGCACGTTTAAGGACGCAGCAAAGCGTGCGGAGTCTGCGCCGCGGATGCCGTCGTCGGCGTCATCGCCGTCGCCGTCGCTGTCGCCGTCATCGCCATCGACGCCTTCGGCGTCTTCGTCCTCGCCTGCCAATGCGACCAACCCAACGCCAGCGCTTGGAAATACACCCGCGCCAGCCAAGCCGTTGGATCCCTCAGCACCCCTCTCTGGAACCGGTTTGAACACTGGCTCGCCGGAACAACCATCGACGACCGGTCCAAAGAAGCGTCGACGGCGTCGCGGTCGTGGCAAGGGTGGTGCGCAGGGCGGCGGGCAAGGTGGCGCGCCAAGCAGCGGACCAAACAGCGGACCGAACGGCGGCCCGTCAGGCCAGTCACCAAGCTGACGCAGCACTCGACCGCCACGCGCGTGTTCCCCGATACGATCCATTGCGATGACCGTGCCGCAGAACAACACCAGCGAAGACAAGCCAGAAACTGACATCGTTGGAACACTGATGTCATTGACCGTCGCCTTCACCATGGCGATGGCGTTCCGTGGATTCGTCTTGGAAGGGTTCGTCATTCCCACTGGATCCATGGGCCCGACGCTCATGGGCGCACACGTGCGCAACTTCAGTCCGGTCACCGGGTTTGAATATCCCGCCGATGTACAGGTGGCGGTACTCAATCCAAGCACCAAGGAGCTCCCGGTCTACGACCCGATGATTTCCACGCGGGTGCCGATCGGTACTACTTCAGCGGTTGCGATGGTCTCGGAAGCGCGCTCGGGCGATCGTGTCTTGGTGCTCAAGCCGCTCTTTGCGTTCACCGACCCGCAGCGCTGGGACGTGGTGGTCTTTAAGAATCCCGTTGACCCCGCCGGCGATACGCAGAACTTCATCAAGCGCATGGTTGGCCTGCCCGGCGAGACGTTCTTGCTTTTTGACGGCGACGTCTTCACCGGCGCACCGGATGCCCGTACGCAAGACCTGAAGATTGCGCGCAAGCCAGAGTTTGTGCAACGCGCCGTGTGGCAGCCGATTTACGACAGCGACTTTGAGCCGGTTGTTCCAGTAGCGACGCTCGAAACAGCCATGAAAACTGCGTGGCTAGGAGCTCCATGGAAGCCAACGGGACCGGAGACAAGCAAGTGGAAGTTGGCACCAAGTCGCGACTGGGCATTCGCTGGCACCGGCACTACCACGCTTAACTGGAGTGTGGATGCGTTTGCCATTGACGACTGGAGTTCCTACAACTCCATGCGCATGGCCTACGACGCTATGCGTCGCTTCCCGCGCGGCATGGCCGATCGCGATTGGCGCCAAGAAATGTGTTTCCCGGTGAGTGATCTGCGCCTGTGTGCCACCATTGAGTGCGCACAACTTGCCGCGTTTACCTCGACGTTCACACTCACCGCGCGCAGTTCTACGCTGGCGTTTGCAATCAAGGGTTCCGGCGAAGTCACCGTGACTCGTAGCGTCATGGAGAGTGGCGAGTTGCTTGGAACGGCAGCGGCGAAATTCACGCCGCGCACCGATGGTCTGCTTTCCTTTGAATGCTGGCATGTCGATCAGCAACTCTGGGTATTCATCAATGGCAGCCAAGTGCTGCAAATGCCCTATGAATTTAAAAGTCTTGACGACCGCGTCACGGCCAGCATGTTTGGGCGAACCGTTGAGGATTACGTGCGCCGTCACACCGATACACGCGGCCCGACGCCACCACGGTTGGCATGGACCTTTGAGACCGCGGCACCATTCACCCTGCGCGGTGTCAAGCTTGACCGCGATCTTTACTACCGCCCGGTTCTGCATGACGCCAACAATCAGTTCGCGATCAACGGCGACTATCTCTCGGGTCCCGGCTTTGCAACCAACTACGAAGAGCCCGCGCGGCTCAGTGATCGTGACTATGTCATGCTCGGCGACAACTCATCTGCGAGCCGCGATGCTCGGCTGTGGGGTCGCGCGCATGCCTTAACGCTGCAGACATTTGGCGATGCGCAGCCTGGTGTGGTGCCCCGCGAAATGATCGTCGGCAAGGCGTGGGCGGTGTATTTCCCAGCGCCGGTAGCGGCACCGCCGCTCCCGTTTGTCCTGGACTTTGGGCGCATTCGCTTTATTCGCTAGTGTTGCAACGCTTGGTGCCGCCATACATGGGTGTTACGGCTGTTTTCCAGCCGCTTTCACAACATCGAACGCGGCGGAGTAATCGCTTCCAGCGAGCGCGATCAGCGCATTCACGTCAATGAATTGCACACCGCGCACGGGGTCAGCGCGTTTGAAACGAGCCTTCTGTTCATCCAGCGGTAGGTCGAACGGCACCTCGTAATTCATATCCGTCAACGCGGTGCCGCCGCTATCGGCGTGCTGCGTCTTCACGGCGGTCACAGCGGCAGTGATCTTCTCAATGGCGCTTGCGGGATACAGGTCGGTCAGTCGAATCAGTGCGGCGTCGCGCTGGTCAGGCATTTGATCGCCGTTCAAGACGGACGCAAATGCAACACGCGCAAACACTGCGCCGGGTCCGCGCTGTTTGAGAATCTGTACGCGCGCAGCGATCGCCTCATTGGCAGATGCGTCTCGGCGCGGCATCCCCGCGGTGACAATGTCCTTGGCGTCATCTTCCATACCCTTGCGGAAACCGAACGGATCGCCGGTTGGCATGAACACCAGTGCGCGTTCCATTTCATCAATGCCCGTCTTGGAAATCGGCCCCATCTTCGCAGCCTCCTGAACGGCAGCGCTGGTTTCACGCCAAATACTGTGCGCAAGCGCCGAACGTGGCAAGGACGGATCCATGGCAAGTAGGGCACCAACGCGGTACGCGGTGACCGCAGCAGCAACGATGGCCTCGGGCCGCTTGTCCTCGCGCGCCCTGCGCAAGCCATCAGCGAGCGCCATCCGCGTAGCACCGCGAATTCCCCCAAGCAGCATCACGTCAAGCGTGGGCGCGCGATGACGCAGCGCAGTGAAATCACATCGCTTGCAAGTAATCGCCTCGGACAGCGGCTTCATGACATTGCGATCGGCGCGCGTCAGAATGTCCATCGCGCGTTCGGTTCGGGCCGCGTCAAGCGCGTCGGGCGCCACGCGAAGCAGTTCTAACGATTCCTGCACTTCGTCCGGGACACTCCGCGCGCCAGCGCTTGCACGGGAAAGAAAGAGCGCAGCGTTCATGACGTCTTCGCGTTTCTCTTTGCCATCTGCAATTACTTGCAAGCGCGCAAACAGCAGCGCTAAGTCTTGGTCGGCTGTTAGTTTTCGCTGATAGATACTGGCAAACTCCGGCAGCACCAACTTTGCAAGCGGACCAAATCGACCGCCTTCCGCATATTGTGAAAGACGCCGCAACGCGTCAATCGCTGCATTTGGATCCGGGCTTGAGAATGCCAACGCGGCGCGGTCGTAGACGGTGCGCAATGACTCCGCGGAATTTCGCGCGTTTTCAAGGGTAATTTCCGACCCTTTCCCGCCACCGTCGACCATGGTGATCATCTCCTGGATGTCTTTGTCGGACTTGGCACCGCGCACACTGTTGTTCAGCAGTTCCCACTCTCCCTTGATGGCATCGCCATATCGAAACGGATCCGAGCCCTTGAGTGGTCCAAGTGCCTCAAGCAATTGTTGCGCTGCCTTCTGATCAACCGCACCGGCATCAATGGCCTCATTGGTGGTGTCCGCCAGCATGGAGCCAAGCGATGAACCAACCATGGAACTAATGGCAATTCGATCCTGCCCGGACTGCGCGCCCATGATTCCAAGCGCAGCCAGACTCACCAGCGCGTCGGCAGAATTACTGTCATCAAGCTCCGCAATCACTTGCACGCGCATCAGGCGCGCTGCGCTGCGGGTGTTGGGAAGGTGCTCAAGCGTGAGTGCAAAGCCTTTGGTGCGGTCAAGATCCCAGTCGGCACGCTTCACTCGCGCGGCAGCATCAAACTGTTGGCGCACGGCGGCGGTTCGTTGCAGCAATACATCAAGCTGCGCCCGCTCTTCTTGGGTGACTGGATAGTGGAGATTGCCAAGGAACGCTTCCTCATCGGTACTGATGATTGGAGCGGGTGTTCCATAGCCTGCGGCCTGAAACGCGGCGCGCCAGAGCGGTGCAGCGTTGTCTTGCGCAGCGGCCCGCGAGACCAGCGTTCCGGCGGCGCACATGCACAGCGCGATAAGCATGCGCTGCAGAATCACCGATGGCAGCAGGAATGGCGTGCGCATGGATACAGGGTATCGGGTTGTGCTTTAGGGTCGAACCAAGTGCAGGATGGCGTGCCGTTCGCGACCAGCCGTATCCAGCCGCACCCATCACGACGTTGGCAAGCCGTTACAGCGTTCACGCCGGCAGATTAGGGGCTCGACCAGCGCGTGAAGTCCCCACGCGGCGCGAACCAAACCCAGTCAGTGGTTGGTCCATTCTGCGGAGCATTCCACGGCACCCGAATGTCAGGGTTAGTGGAAGCTGATTCCCCAGGATGTTCGCCAAGCACGGCGGGGATGCAGATCGTGAGGTCGCCGCGGTCATCAACACCATCGCGGCCGATGGACCAGATCCGAAATCCATCGGCGTCAGAAGACATCAGTACTGGCTTGCCCGACCACGGATCCTCGGGCACCGTTGCCATGAACGCAGGCACCAGATCGCTCGCAGCATTCGGCCACGCCCCATGCGCGCGACGATATCGCTCAGCTGCGTACCCGGTCGCCGTCGCAAGGCACACGGCGCGACCAACAGCGGACACGTGTGAAGCCTCCCCAAGCGCTGGCGTGAGAAAGCTCACCAAGCACCAGCGCCAGCGCTCTGCAGTGCCTGCCATCATCATTCCAAGTTCATTATCCGATTCTGCGCCGCGCGAGTGATCAAAGTCCCGAAGCGGGAGCGACGCGTCTTCCTCGTAGCGAGAGATAATCGTGTTATAGCGGTCAAGCATGTCGCGCCTGCCGACGACGTACATCGCAGCGAATGGCGCAAGGATTCCGCTGCTTGCTGCTGCCATCCGTTGGGTCATGTCCCCTGGAGCATCCGGGTTCGTTTCACCAAGTGCCTTTGCAAGCCCAAGCGCATCCATCTGCGCGAGCGATGGTCGGAACCAACCATCGCCGTTCCCGTTGTCGGTGTACATGCGCTGGACAACATCATTGAACGCCAGGCGTTCAGAGTCAAGGTTGAGGTGCTGAAGCTGGACAGGAACACTCATGGCGGCAGCCTGCATGCGCGCAAGTTGCGAATCGGTGAACAACTCTGGCTTCCACTCAAGCAATGCCATCATTCGCCCAAGCGTCATTCGGCGCATGGCAACTCCAACCAGGTCGTTCACAAGGAAACGACCTTCTTGCGCGTGTATCGAGAGAGCTATGCCTGCCTCAGCGTCGCGCGTGGCGCGCTCGCCGTCACCAATCTCCGCTGCGGCGAACATATCGACTGCAAGAATGCGCGCCGCCGTACGCATTGGCGCCAGGTGTGGAAGCAAGAGGCTGAACATCGGAAATTCGTTCGCGCTCGCCGCGCCGCTTGAACTCGCACTCGGCAGAAGCCTCTTGCCAAGGAGTCGCGCATCCGCTTCGGACACCGGCACGCCAATGGGAAATCCAAAAACCGGACGGCGCGTTGCATCGCGGAGCGTTGCAAGTGGCGCGGCATTGGCCATCAGCCATTCGCGCGCTCCAGCCCACTGCTCACTCCCTGGATACGGCATGGCGTCCATTGCCTCAACGCCGGCCGATTCGTGTGCGGGATCATCAGCGCCAAGGCCCATGGCCACCATTTGGTCTCGAAAGTCCGGCCACACTGCTTGCTCTGGCGAGGCCGCTTCCGGCATCGTGGCGCGCAATGCTGCAACATGATCAATGCGAACGACCGGTTCGTGGAACCACAGCCACGCGCCGAACGCGATGTATAGAAAGGTGACAGCAAAGATGGCGCGCACGGACCACGTGAGGACGCGGCGGACCGCCCGGTGAAGCGGAGAGCGTTGATCGTTGGCCGAAGTGCCCGGCGTTCCAGCGGTGGATTTCGGATGGTCGACCATAGTGATCGCTTGCTCAACCCCTGCCAAGAGCGCCCGTGGTTCGCACGGCGGAACGTCTCAGTAGCGGTCTATCGTAACGAGCGGGTTTCACTGGCGCGTGCGGAGTGAATCGGCGGTCGCGGTGTGAATTGTTCGTGGTTTACGGACTTTGCCTGCAATCCGAGGCTTGCGCGGCTTGGTAATCGGTGAATTGGAACTATGTTGGCAGGTACATGCAGCCCTTCCCAACCACTGCCGCCATGCGGAGTCGAATGTACGCAAGCCGGGTTGTTGCAGTGGCAGTGTTGGCCGCGGTGTCAGTCATCGCTCCTGCGCATGCTCAGCAGTTCGTTCAAGAGACCACCACTCGGTTTCCTGTGCAGGCCGAATACACCAACCAGTCCACGGTGGTGGACATCGACAACGATGGCGACCTCGACATCGTCTGGGCGAACGGCCAGGGTTATTCCACGCAAGGCACGGCGCTTGCAGTGCGCGTCTATGTGAACAATGGCGCGGGCGTGTTTGCCGACGAAACATCCACACGCGCAACAGGCATCACTGGTTGGTATCGCGGCGTTGAAGCTGGTGACATCGACCGTGACGGCGATTGGGATTTGATCTTGGCGAATGACTTCAACAAGCGCCCGCAGATTCTGGTCAACAACGGCGCGGGCGTGTTTGCGGATCAGACCGCCACACGACTGCCCACCACCACCATGTCAAGTGCGCGCGCGCAGTTTGGCGATGTGGACAATGACGGCGATCTTGACCTGGTGTTCTGCAACAACGGAACCACGCGCTTTGGATCGGGGCAACCGCAGCTGTATCTCAACAACGGTGCTGGTGTGTTCACTGCCACTACTGGCTACCTGCCCGTTGGAAATGTCAGCGAGCAAATGGACATCTTGTTCTTTGATATGGACAATGATCTTGACCTGGACATTCTGCTGGCCACGCGGGCAAGTTCGCCAAATCAGAGTCGCCTGTGGAGAAACGACGGTACGGGTCGCTATGCGAATCTAGCTACTTTGCCCGCGGATTCCACGGCGTACAGCTACGACGCGGGTGACATTGATGGCGATGGTGACTTGGACCTGATCGGCATCAACGCTGGGGCATCAAGCACGGAATTGCTGTTACGCAACAACGGCACGGGCACCGCGTGGACCAACATTTCCACCAGCATCACGCCCAATCCGGCCACGGATGACAACGACAGCCGCTTCTTTGACATTGACATGGACGGCGATCTTGACATGGTCATCGGAAGTCTTGGCGCACGTGACCGCATCTACTTAAACAGCGGAGCGGGTGTATTTGCTGAGAGCACCACGCTCATGGCTGCAGTGAGTGATGCGACCATTGACGTCAAAGTTGCCGACTTCAACAACGACAAGCGCTTTGACATCATCACGGCGCAGGGCGAAAGCGGCGCGTTCCAAAATCGGATCTACATGAACAACACCGGTCCGATCGACAACCGCGCGCCGCGCGTCGTTGCGATGGATCAGATAGTGCCCGCGACACCAGCCACCGCGCAATCAGTGCGCGCAGACATCGCTGACGACATGACCAGCGACCGCGGCTTCCACGACAAGGGTGTGACGCTCAACTACACCGTGAACGGCGGAGCCACGCAGACCGCGCCGATGCCATGGAACGGCAACAATCAATGGCGCGGCATCATTCCCGTCCAGGAGATTGGCGCAGTGGTGGTGTACTGGGTCATAGCCACCGATTGGGCTGGAAATCAGGGCACTGGCCCAAGCAAGACCTACACCGTTCCAACGCCATTTGACCCCGCAGATTTCGATCGAAACGGCGTTGTCAACGGCGCGGATCTTGGGTTCTTGCTTGGAGCGTGGGGCCCAGGAAACGGGCCCGCGGACCTTGATCGCAACGGCGACGTGAACGGCGCGGACCTTGGATGGTTGCTCGGCTCGTGGAGTGTGTGAGGTGCGGGCTGTCGCTACATTTCCCGCATGCGCCCGGAAGACCTTGCAGCAGTAAACGCCCGCGTCCGCGCGGTTGCCGATCGCGTCCAGCCATTGCTAGCGCCGCACGAGGGCCTCGCCAAGCGCAACGCCCACGCCCACGTCTGGCTCGGCCTCAAAGTCATCTTCGGCGACGACTGGCGCGAACGCACAACACCGGAGAGTGCGCAAGCCTTCCTCCAGTGGATGGACGCCAATCCAAACGCCGACTATGAGGAGTATGCCGGCCCGCGCGAGGAACTCACGGCAGAGGGGCGGGGGGAGTTGTTCTGAGGGCTGTTCACCCCGCCCGCGACGGATCGTGCTCGGCGCGGTGTCCGCGGTTTGCGCGATACCACTCGATGGTCCGCTTCATCCCGTCTTCGAACCCCACCTGCGCGCGCCAGCCGAGCAGCTTGGCGGCACGTTCGGTGTCGAGGCAGCGGCGTGGCTGACCGTCTGGTTTGCTGGAATCCCAGCGAATTTCGCCAGTGAATCCGCTGAGGCGGGCCACCAGAGTCACAAGGTCGCGGATGGTGATTTCCATGCCAGTGCCGAGGTTGATCGGCACCGGGTCGTCCATGGTTTCGGCGGCGCGCACCAAGCCCTCGGCGGCGTCTTCCACATAGAGGAACTCACGGCTTGCGCTGCCTGTTCCCCAGCACGTCATGTGATCGGCGCCGGACTCTTGCGCCTCCACGCACTTGCGAATGAGCGCCGGAATCACATGTGAAGTGGAAAGATCAAAGTTGTCCCACGGCCCATAGAGGTTCACGGGCAGCAGGTACGAAGACGCCAGGCCGTATTGACGGCGATAGCCATCCAGCATGACCATGGCGGCCTTCTTAGCCACACCGTACGGCGCGTTGGTTTCCTCGGGGTAACCGTTCCAGAGGTTGTCCTCATGAAACGGAACGGGCGTGAACTTTGGATACGCGCAGATGGTGCCAGCCTGCACAAACTTCTTTATGCCAGCAATTCGACCGCGCTCAATGAGATGAAGAGCCATCGCCATGTTGGCAAAGAAGTAGCGACCAGGGTTCGCCTGATTGGCCCCGATGCCGCCCACTTCCGCGGCAAGGTGAATCACCACGTCGGGACGCGCGTCGCGGTACACGCGCTCAACATCGGCCTCGTGGGTCAGGTCATAGTCACGCCGGCGAGGGATAAAGATGTCGGTCACCCCGCGCGCCCGGAGGCGTTCAACCACAGCGCGACCAAGAAAGCCGGCCCCGCCGGTGAGGAGGATGCGGGAGGTGGGGAGGTTCATTCTCATTTCATTGTCTCACGAATCGGGATTCCTGTGCGAGCACATGTCTGCAACTAGGATGACACTCGCATGAAAAAGGCACTCATTACAGGAATTACGGGTCAAGACGGCAGTTACCTTGCGGAACTGCTCTTAGGCAAGGGCTACGAAGTCCACGGCATCGTCCGACGTAGTTCCAGCTTCAACACCGCGCGCATCGACCACATCTATCAGGATCCGCACCAGGCCGGCAGTCGCCTCAAACTTCACTACGGTGATCTGAACGACGCAAACAACTTGTCGAACATCATTCGCATGGTCGAGCCAAACGAGGTCTACAACCTTGCCGCGCAAAGTCACGTGCGAGTGAGTTTCGACATGCCGATCTATACCGCCGACACTGACGGCGTTGGCGCACTGAAGTTGCTCGAAGCGGTCCGCGTGTACGAAGTGCAAAGCGGCCAGCGCGTTCGCTACTACCAGGCATCAAGCAGCGAAATGTACGGCAAGGTGCAAGAAGTCCCGCAGCGCGAAACCACCCCGTTCTACCCACGCTCACCGTACGGATGCGCCAAGGTCTTTGCGCACTGGATCACCGTGAATTTCCGCGAGAGTTACGGCATGCACGCCTCGTGCGGCATCCTCTTCAACCATGAGAGCCCACGCCGCGGCGAGACATTCGTCACCCGCAAGATCACGCGTGCGGTTGGTCGCATCAAGCTTGGTATGCAGAAGAAGTTGTACCTCGGCAACATCGACGCACTGCGCGACTGGGGCTTTGCAGGCGATTACGTAGACGCCATGTGGCGCATGCTGCAGCAGGACCAAGCCGATGACTACGTGATCTCTACCGGCAAGATGATCAGCGTCCGGGAGTTCTGCGAGTTGTCTTTCAGTCATCTCGGCCTGAACTACCAGGACTACGTAGAGATCGATCCGCGCTACTTCCGCCCGGCGGAAGTTGAGCAACTACTCGGCGACAACACCAAAGCGCAGAAAGCACTGGGCTGGAAGCCCACAGTTGACGTCAAGGCACTCGCGATCATGATGGTAGAAAACGACCTCGAACTCGCGCGCCGCGAAAAGACGCTCCGCGACGCGGGGCATGATGTTCCGGACGCTTCCGGGCATGATCAGTAAGGGGCGTCCCCTTGGTTCAACTTTGGGTCCACGCGCCGAGTAGAAGGGCAAGATCAGCACCAGTCACAATGCCATCGTGATTGATGTCGCCGATTCCGGGACCGTTGAAATTTCCAAGTAGCAATCCAAGATCGGCCCCGTCGACTCGGCCGTTACCGTCGAGATCGGCGATCAAAATCGGTAGGCAATTGTCAAGCAATCCGTTGTTGTCCGCATCAAGGCTCGGATTCACGGCAATCTGCAGTTGATCCGGAGCACCATTTGCATCGCAGTCGGTGATGATATTCCACACCATGATGGCACTGCGAGTTGCCAGACCAGCGTCTGGGCCCGCCAGTGAATCAATCCACGTTCCGTCCGGGGCATCGGTACCGCCAAGGCAAATGGCAGAATCAAGCATGATCGATTGCGCGGGCCGACTAGGCGCCCACGCAAACGGTACGAACGTGGCGTTGTTGGTCCAGTGCCAACCGCTTCCGCCAAAGTGATACCCACCAAGCCACGGGCCAGCGCAATCAAACGCACCGGATCCAGTAGCAATACTCATGGCAAACATGAGAGCGTTGCTATCTGGCGTCGCAGCAATGCTTCCGCCCACTTCCGTCGCAATCGCACGCGCGTCGCGCCACGACCATGGTTCAGCCGCAATCACAATGGCGTACGTGCGCCCATCAGCACCTGGCCCAGAAGTCCAGCGATGCACGCGGTAATCAACAATCACGGTTGCACTTGCACCACTGCACGAAAGCAGAATGCCCGCGGCAATCAAAGGATGGAACGCGCAACGCCTCATTCGTGTCTCACGGTAACAGAAACAACAGAATTTGCACAGATTTCTTTGCGAAGTTTGCAAACAGGCTTAGACTCACATCGATGATCGGACGCAGGGCATTTCTCCGGAGGTCGGGTGGCACGCTTGCAGTGGGTGCTGCGGGCGCGGCGCTTGGCATGACGTGGACACGGACCGCCGCGGCCGACTGCGCTGGTGCGACCATTACCGATGGCGTGCTTGCGCGCTTTCGTTCACGCATCCACGGCACTGTCATAGTGCCCGTGGACAAGCAGTATGCCACCGCGCGCCTTGGTTTCAATCGCCGGTTCGACCCCTATCCAGTGGTCATTGTTCGTGCCGCCGACACCGCCGACGTGGCGCGCACCATTGAATTTGCGCGCACCAATGGCATCAAACTCGCGGTTCGATCCGGCGGTCACTCCTATATCGGAGCCTCTGGTGGAAGCGGCATCGTCCTCGACCTTTCAGTGATGAACGGTATTGCGGCGCTCGGCAACGGCCATTTCCAAATTGGCGCCGGTGCGCAGTTGCAGCAGGTGTACGGCGCCCTTCGTTGCCAAGAGAACATGACAATTCCCTGCGGATCATGTGACACCGTGGGATTTGGTGGCATTGCCCAGGGCGGTGGATTTGGATACTTACAGCAAGAACATGGAATCACCCTTGACCGGGTGCGCTCGGCGCGAGTGGTACTTGCCGATGGAACGATGGTCGATGCATCACCGGATGGAGATGCGGATCTCTTCTGGGCAATCCGAGGCGCTGGTGGCGGCAGTCTTGGCGTCGTCACCGATTTCACTGTCGAGGCCGTTCCCTACAAGACAATTCACGTCATTGGTTGGTACTGGCCGCTGACCCGCGCGGGCGAAGCACTTGATCGATTTGCATCGCTGCAGGCGTCAGGCGCCGTGCCACGTTCAGCCACTGTTGCTTTGGTATTCAACAACGGTGCCGCGTCGCTTGCACCTGCTCAGTGTGTGTGCGTGCTGTTCTCTACCGGAACTCCTGCAGAAGCGGAAGCGACGAAACAGCTCTTTGTTGGCGCAGGCGGAATTCCTGCTACGCCAGGCCTTGGGTTTGAATACGACGCAGACTCTCCCGCGTGTGATCCACATGCCGTTGCACAGCGCGACTATTACCGAGCAAAGTCAGCCATTGTGTATGGCCAGCCCGCAGCAGACACCGGCGATTATCTCCGCTACTGGCTTGAGCGACGCGTCGCAGATCCACTGTTTACGCCATCGGATTCGGCGACTGTCAACTTCTTGACGTTTGGCGGAGCGGTTTCCGATGTGGGTCCAAGTGACACCGCGTTCCCGCATCGCAACGCATTGCTTGAGGTTCAGTTTCTTGGGTACCTGCAGAATCCCACAACGCAGTCGATCCGTGGAAATCAAGCATGGATCCAAGGCGTGTATGCCGATGTGTTCCCGCGCCTATCTGTGCATGGTGAGGGTTGCTATGTGAATTACTGCGACGATGACCTCACCGAGGCACAGTGGACATCACGCTATTGGGGTGCCAACTACCCCCGCCTGCAAGCGACGAAGCGTCGAGTCGATCCCAACGACTTCTTCCACGGCAAACAAACGATCCGACTATGAATCGTCGCGCGCGTGGATGAGTCCGTTGTGTCATCGACTCAATCGCCACTCACTTCAAAGTCCTCAAATACTCCACCACATCCCGCACTTCCCGCGGCGTGAGAACAGTTCCCATCGCGGGCATGGCGCTGATCGGTCCGAAGCCCTGCGCTACCTGGGCATTCGGCTCAACGATGCTCAAAAGCATCCCTCTGCGGTCATAGCGATTCGCTACACCCGCAAGACTCGGCGCGGCGTGTCCGCCAGTGCCTTCCACCATGTGGCAGCGAAGGCATGCGGCCGCACTGTTGAAGTTCACCACTTGTCGGCCGCGTTCCACATCGCCGCCTTCAAGCGTCAAGAGCCAGGTACCCAGTTTGTCACTGGCGGTCAGGTTGCTCGACCACGCAGCAGCTTGATCCTTCAACTTTGGTCGTGTTGCTACCGCATCAATCACATCGATCGATAGCGCGGGCGGCAGTGTCCCTGCAGTCATCGAGGCCACCAGGCCAGCAAGCGCCGCATCCGCAGCCACGCCCTCACTTGCGCCAATAGCCGCAATTGCAGCCTGTTTCTCCAGGGTGGTGCCACCAGAAAACGCAGCGTTCAACATCTCTTGACCGCGCGTAGGGTCATTGCGAACAACAATGGTTCGCGCTTGCGCACGCAACCGCGGCTCGTCGGAAATCAACGCAGCGTTAACCGCTTGCGCAAGTTTCGCATCGCGGTCTTGCGCCAACTGCATCAAACAGGCCACGCGCTCTTGCGCGGACTTGGTGCGGTCAAGCACCGCCGCAAGCGCGGCGCCACTATCCATTGGTACCCCGTACTTTGCAGCCAGTTCACGCGCAATAGTGCGCACCGCGCTCGGCCCATTGGTTGCCAAACTGGGAATGCGCTGCTTCAGTACAGCAACATAGGCATCCTTGGAACGCTCACTGGCATCCACGGGACGCCAGTGCCCATTGACGCGGTCGCGGGGGGCTGGCGCCAAGAACGTAGCGAGCGCATCCATCGCTTCGATGCGCGCTGCTGGCGCAAGGGCGGGATTTGCAGCCATCGCAGCAATCGCCGCAGCATTGGCGGGTGTGCCTTCGCGGACATTCTCATTGATTACGCGGCGCAAGAGTGGCATGGAACTGTTTTCGCCCATGAACGAACCAATCGGCTGCTCCTTCTTGCCATCGGGATGCACCACTCCAACGGCCAAGTGATTACCACCACCGCCCTGGAACGCGCGCGCCTCGATGTATGCCTCGTCACCCGCATCCAAGTGCACGGTGGCAAACTGACCAGGTTGTGCCTCCCAATCGCCGGGATTTACGTAGTTCTCTACCTTGGCCACTTGATTGGCAGCAGCGGGATCACCCTTTGCGGAAATCAGCAATACACTGTCATCGTCGCTGGCAACGCTGAAGACATAGTCGCCGGTCGCGGGCACTTTGAATGTGCCACGCACACGCTGGACGTAGTCATTGCCGGCCTTTGCAAATCCACTGCATTCATCAAGGAACTCAGACCGATCGGCCTTGGTGGACCAAATTGGATCAGACGCGAGTTGCACAGCGCTGAAACCCTTGCGGTCCGTCCACATCTGCCGTTCCCACGTTGACTTGTCCTTCGCTGCATCCGCGGCGGTTGCCAACGCACGATCATCCGGTGCAAACTTTGCAGCAAGCGCCGCAAGTGCGGGCTCCGCTTCTAGAATCGGCAAATCATTGATAGCCCGCGCGGCTTCAGTCGCCACACGCAGGTCAGGGTCATGAAGGAGACGCGCCAATTGTGGGTCGCGCGTCATGCGCATGGCGAGCACCGCAGTGAGCCGCGTCTGTGGAAACGGATCCGCAGCAAGTTCATGAATCTTGTCTGGCTGTTCCATGCCAACCAAGCCCATGACGGCCGCGTGGCGCAAGAACGGATCTTGATTCTCATTCTCCCACGCCATCGCAGCGATGTTCTGCATGGCTGAAATATGCTTGATTTTCCCAAGCGCAATCGCAGCTTGCGCACGGACGCGCAGGTCTTCATCAGTGAGGAGCGAAACCAGCGCATCACCAGCGGTGGCGATCCGCGCATCACCAGCGAGTCGCGCAGAAAGCCTACGAATTTCGGCATTTTCATCAGCCAGACGCGCAACAACCGCAGCGTCCGCCTTCGCCATGCGTTGGCCAGCATCAGCACCATGGCGCGCCTGCACGCCGAGCGCCCACAGCGCATGGAACCTCGGCGCAAACGCCTGGCCCGCGTCCGCTGCGACAGTGACCAGCGAGTCCGTGGCCTTTGCACCACGACGCGCAAGTTCCAAATGCGCGCGTTGACGAATGCGAATATCAGGGTGCGCCAGGCATTGCAGCAGAAGTGATTCTGCTTGGTTGCCAAAGCCCTCACGCACCAGATTTTGCGCAGTGCGAATATTCACATCTTCAATGAGCGTTGGATCCCACACGGTGAACATTTGACCAGTGTGATCGCTGTACCAACCGTTCGACCAATCACTGATGTACATCTTGCCGTCCCAGCCGAAATCAACATCGGTTGGCAGGACTTCCTTCACAAACTCATGTGAATCAGTCACCGTGTAGCCAGCACCTTGCGGCTCAACCGCAAAGGAGAGGATCTGGCTGTACTCATCACCGCCAAGAAAGTCGCAAAGGAAGAAGTGGTTTTGGTATCGCGCGGGAAGCCCAAGCCCTGGATAGAACGCAAGACCGGCGGGGCCATCCGAAAGATGTTCAATCGGAGGAAGCGTCCATGCTGGTCGCACTGGATCTGCCGCGTCCCACTTCCACCACGTGTGCTCTTGACTCCACGGTCCGCGTTGATTAGCACCCTCAAGCGTCTGGTAGTTCATATCCCAACCGGTTTCGCCACCTTCCATGATGTAAACGATGCGCGCTCGATCGCCGCCATCAGAGTTGTTGTCCCCAGTGAAGAGATCGCCCCATTGATTGAAGGCTAATTCCTGCGGATTTCGCAGCGAATGCGCGAACACCTCCAAGTGTGATCCATCGGGTTCGCAGCGAAACACCGCGCCGGTAAAGGTGCGGGCAAGCTCCTTGCCTTCCTTGCTGCGAACGCGGTAGCCGCGATCGCCGATCGACCAATACACGCGACCATCAGGACCTTGCACAAGACCGTGCATGTCATGACCACGCAGGGCGGTGCGGATGCCGAAGCCGGTGAACATTTTCTCGCGCACATCGGCGACGCCGGTGCCCTTTGTGTCTTGAAAGCGCCACAGCGATGGAATGCACGTGTACCAAACCGAGCCATCGATAAACGCAACACCAGCACCGGTGCCATCGAGCGGATCATTCATCGGCCCGCTGAATGAAGTGACCTTGTCAGGAATACCATCGCCGTTTGTATCAACCAGGTGCGTGACCCGATCCTCTTCCTTGCGGTAGTAGTCCATACCACCTTCGCGCTTGGACGCCCACTTCTCATACATCTTCAGACGGTCTTCGACGGACTGCAGTTGCAGGTCATCATCAAGCCAGAATTTGGAGGAGCGATTGTCTTCGACACCCTTCTCTTGGCGGAAGGACTCGGCGATGAAGAGCGAGCCGTCATCAGCGACGCAGAAGGAGACGGGGTCCTGGACGAGCGGGTCTTGGGCGAAGAGGGACCAGGAGAGGGGGGCGACGGGGGCGATGGAAGGGGCTGGGGTCGGCGGCGTGGCGGCGGAGCCGGCTGCGTTGGTGGTGCCGGCGCTCGTGCTGGTTCCTGATAGGGCAGCTGGCGGCGTGGGAGACTGGGCGATGAGCGCCACGGCGAGCAGCGGAAGGGCGGGGCATGGGGGCATGGGGTCTGAACAACTTAGTTAGGGGAAGGTTTAGCGATTGCGCACACCGCCTACATAGCCACAGAAAGTTGCCTAGATAGGGGACTGTGGATCGTCTCTGGCGAACATTAGCACTCGCAGCCCCTATGAATAACCGCAAATTCTGGATGATTTATCTTTAGAAATTAGCAACAACAACATTGAGAATTCCGGGCTTCGGGCAGAGCATTTCCAGTAGGCGTTGCGGTCTGCAGATTCTAGCCGGAACGCTATCGAAGTCCGTGTCAAACAGGTTCGTTGCGCGATCCTCTCCATTCCAGTAGCAGTCCATGTTTGGTGCGCACTCGGTGGGGATTTACGCAGGTCCCGACGCGAGACCGCGGTGCAAAGCCTCGTAAAGTGGTGTTTGAGCTTTGCGATTGGCAGCACCCAATAGACCGATGGGGCGCGGTAATCAGGCGCTGTTTAATGGACTACATACTTGGAGCTACGAACCCTGCGGATCTGTGCATTTAGCAATCGAACAATGTCAATGATTCCCATCGCAATGAGAAGTCGGATAGCCCAAATCATGGCGCGTGCCAAGACGATCTCGAAGTGGAACCAGGCGTCGAATCGAGCGATCTCAGTACTCGACATATACACAGGTGGGTAGTAGCCCAGGACCATCGCTCCGACGATGTAAACACCCTTCTCTAAGCGGTAGTAGCCGAGGGGGGTATAAACTCGAGCAATGAAATCACTGTACTTGTTCATATCACCGCTAGTTGTCACGCCGATTGCTGCGTCCGTCAGATATGGCCCGTAGTAACTGGATAACGAGTCGTAAAGTGGACTAAACGTCTGCATTCGGAACTCGCTGATTTCTGAATGGGATAGCAGATCCTCCACTTGGAGCGGCCTTAAATTACTGAGTGGTACCCCGCCCTCAAGCATGTCAATCAGACCTGCGCCTTGAAATTCGTTTACCTGGATTGGACACTCAACCAAAGTGTGTCCCTCTCCCCCTCGCGCCTTTGCAGCGTGCATCACCCAAACAATGTTATATGGAACCCCCATTCCTTGAAGTTTGCGCGCTAGGGCTTTGGATCTAAATGCGCAGTTACCTACACCTCCTTCAAACACACGCTTTAAGCGTAAGTCTGGATCAATGATCCAAGCTTCATCAAATTCAGTCTCCCCGCTCGGTAGAGGCGCAAGAATTTGCCGTGGGTCAACAAAGTATCGAAATTCATTACCCTGCAACAACGGTAAGTCATTTACTTCGATTATAGAGGCACATTTGACAAACCCATTCGGGGAGCTAAATCCCCAAAAATTTGAAACGCCTACTAAAAGTAGTCCGATCAATAGTCGGTATGCAAAAGCCCACTTAGTTTCAATGGAGCGCTTAAATGTGGCGGAAATTGCCATGGGCAGTAGTTACTGTATCTCGCACAGGGCTGAACGGCGCAGCTTTGGCCATGCTCATGACGACGTGCACTAAAAATTCATTGATCGCCGCGATGTAAACGAGAAAAACGCGTGTTGCAGGCACTCCTAATCGGGACTGGTTCCATGATTGGTCCGACACTGACAACAATGACCACGCGTGCGGCGTGGTTGATTTACTTGTGGATATCAACGGTAGTCGCGCGCAAGTTGCGGGGGCTCACACCGGCCTAGTCAGTCCGGATCCACAGGAGCGGATTTGGTTTCTTTAACTAGCAATTCAACATGTCGCAGCGTTTATGCCGATTAAATGTCTGTCGTGTGGCTTAAGCCGTAAAAATTAGCGACCCTACTACACATGTGCGGCATAATCGGATTCAACGGTCAGTTTTCCCGAGTAGACTTGCTTGCTGGGCTAGAGATTATGCGCCACCGGGGGCCAGATGACAGTGGACTGTGGATAGATCCTTCTAAAAACGTGGGGCTCGCCCATGCGCGACTCTCCATTATCGATCTCTCTCCGCTTGGCCACCAGCCGATGGTTGACCCTACAACGGGCACACAACTTGTCTTCAACGGCGAGATTTACAACTATCGTGAACTTCGGGCTCAGTTGGAGGCTCGGGGCCACACTTTCCGGGGCCATTCGGACACAGAAGTTTTGCTGCACATGTATCTCGAGCATGGGTCGGAGATGCTCTCTCGGCTCAACGGCATTTTCACCGTTGGTATTTGGGATCCGCGGACGGCATCCCTCACCATCGCCCGCGACGCTCTCGGTGTCAAGCCGCTTTACTTCGCCGAGTCGCCACGCGGCATTGCATTCTGCAGCGAGATCAAGGGACTGCTCCATCTAGTTCCTGAAGCTCGGGAACTAGACCCAGCCGCTCTCCACCGGTACCTCACATTTCTCTGGTGCCCCGGCGAAGGTACACCTCTTAAAGCAGTTCGCAAAGTCCTCCCTGGTGAAGCGCTGCAGATCTCTGATGGCCGCATTCAGCGCCGTTGGTCGTGGTACCAACTGCCAATCTTCCGCGGCGTAATGCAGGACCTTGATGAAGGCGAAGCGATCGCCGGTACCGCTCAGGCGGTGCGCACGGCAGTACACCGTCAGATGGTTGCAGATGTTCCTGTCGGAGCGTTCCTGTCCGGCGGTCTTGATTCAAGCGCGATAGTCGCATTTGCCCGAGAAATCGACCCAAACCTTCGCTGCTTCACGATCGAGGCCACAGGCGGACAGGAAGCCGGCGAAACCGACGACCTGCCGTACGCCCGCCGCGTTGCGAAACACCTGGGTGTGCCACTTGAGTGCGTTCGCATCGATGCGGCGCGGATGGCATCTGACTTAGAGTCAATGGTTGCCCAGTTGGATGAACCGTTAGCCGATCCAGCGCCGCTCAATGTCCTCTACATCAGCCAACTTGCGCGTCAGAGCGGTATGAAGGTTCTGCTCTCCGGAGCTGGCGGCGATGACCTGTTCACTGGTTACCGCCGGCACCGTGCGATCCAAGCTGAGCGGCTGTGGAGTTGGTTACCCTCGTCAGCTCGCCACATGTTAGAACGCGCGACCGCATCGCTGGATCAGCGCCGAGCCTCGTCGCGACGCTTCGCGAAGTTGTTCCGCGGAGCAGGTCTGACCGGGGACCAGCGTATAGCGAACTACTTTTCATGGGCCAGCAATGCAGACATTCTCGCGTTGTACTCCCCTGCGATGCGTGAGGCGGTACGTGGTATTGATGCGCTCGCGCCCATGACAGACTTTATCGCCCCACTGCCGCGTTCGGTGTCCGCCGTCGATCGAATGCTTGCTTTGGAACAGCGCTTTTTCCTGCCTGACCACAATTTGACCTACACGGACAAGATGTCGATGGCAGTCGGTGTCGAGGTCCGAGTGCCGTTCCTCGACCTTGAGTTGGTGGACTTCGCGGCGCGCATCCCGGCTCGCTTCAAGCAGCGTGGAGCTGTTGGAAAGTGGGTGTTCAAGCGGTCAATGGAGCAGTATCTGCCGCGCGAGGTGATTTATCGTCCGAAAGCAGGATTCACAGCACCCCTTCGCCGTTGGATGCAAACAGAGTTGCGTCCAATCGTTGGCGACTACCTCTCGTCCGACAGTCTACGCCGCCGCGGGTTATTTGACCCCACCGCGGTGTCTATGTTGGTCGAGGCGAACTTAGCTGGACGCGTCGATGCTAATCACACGATACTTTCACTTCTTTGCATCGAAATTTGGTGTCGACGCTTTATTGATTGACCGATCTCTATCAGGAACTCATGAAGAGCACCGCGGATCCAGCACCTGGGGCAGAAACCAAGCATGCTGTCCGTGATTTTTGGAATCAAGCATCGTGCGGAGAAGATCTCTATCTCAGCGCACTTGATGTCGCGGGATTCGATGCGCACATGCGAAAGCGATACGAGTTAGAACCATACATTGCTGACTTTGCGAAATTCTCATCGTCGCGAGGAAAGCATGTGCTCGAGATCGGCGTTGGCATTGGTGCTGATCATCAGCAATTCGCTCAAGCCGGAGCGCATCTCACGGGGATCGACCTAACTGAACGGGCAGTGCTTCGGACAACCGAACGATTCCGACTCAACAACCTTAACTCGGACTTGCAAGTCGGCGATGCAGAGCATCTACCTTTCCTCAACAACACATTTGATTTGGTTTACTCTTGGGGGGTTATTCACCACAGCCCTAATACACTTGCAGCAGTGCGGGAGATTGAACGCGTTTTGCGCGTAGGTGGCGTTGCTCGTGTAATGATCTACAACTATTGGAGCATGATTGGTTTGATGCTCTGGCTGCGCTATGCGTTGCTGCGCGGGCGGCCATGGCAGGGTCTCACACAGATGTACTGCGAGCACCTCGAGAGTCCGGGCACAAAGGCATACACGCCCTCGCAGGCTAGGGAGATGTTCTCGATATTCAAGTCATGTACCGTTAATACGGTGATGACACACGGGGACCTACTTGAGGGTCAAGCAGGTCAGCGCCACCAAGGAATTCTGCTTTTATTAGCACGAAAGGTTTGGCCGAGGTGGCTAATCCGCCGCCTAGCACCAAGGGCTGGTCTTTTCATGCTTATCGAAGCCTACAAATAGACCAATGAAACAAATCCTCCAATCCCTAAAAACCGGCATCACCGAAGTTGCCGAAGTCCCATGCCCCGCCGTTCGGTCTGGGCAGCTCCTCATCCGCTCGTCCCGAACACTCGTCTCTGTCGGCACCGAGCGCATGCTTGTGGAATTTGGAAAGGCTGGTTGGATCGCAAAGGCCCGCCAGCAGCCAGACAAGGTTCGGATGGTGCTCGACAAGATCAAAACCGATGGGCTTTTGCCGACGTTTGAGTCGGTCATGAACAAGCTGGATCAGCCGCTTCCCCTCGGTTACTGCAACGTCGGACGGGTCATGATCACGGGAGGTGGCGTCGCCAACTTTGAGATCGGGGATCGAGTGGTGTCTAATGGCAAGCACGCCGAGGTGGTCAGCGTGCCCGTGAACCTGTGCGCACGGGTCCCAGAAGGCGTCTCCGATGACGAGGCAGCATTCACAGTGCTCGGTGCGATCGCACTACAGGGCATCCGTCTTGTACAGCCGACGCTTGGCGAGGCAGTTGTGGTCACTGGTCTCGGCCTTATTGGTCTGGTGACGGTGCAACTTTTGCGTGCACATGGCTGTCGCGTGTTAGGACTCGACTTCGATCCAGCAAAACTAGAGTTAGCACGGTCGCTCGGAGCAGAAACCGTCGACTTATCCGCGGGCCAAGATCCAGTAGCCGCAGCGCAGGTCTTCTCGCGCGGCCGAGGTGTCGACGCCGTAATCATTACCGCATCAACCAAGAGTAACGAGCCCGTGCATCAAGCGGCGCTCATGTGCAGGAAGCGCGGTCGCATCGTTCTCGTAGGCGTCACAGGTCTTGAACTTTCGCGCGCAGATTTCTTTGAGAAGGAACTCACCTTCCAAGTTTCGTGCTCTTACGGCCCGGGGCGCTATGACGCTAGTTATGAGGAGAAGGGCAACGATTACCCGGTTGGCTATGTCCGTTGGACGGAACAGCGCAACTTTGAAGCAGTGCTGGACATGATGGCTGATGGTCGCCTGAATGTGAAGCCGTTGGTGTCACATCGTTTCGCCATCACCGAGGCAGAACAGGCCTACGAGTTGGTCGGCGGCGGTGGTCCATCGTTGGGCATTTTGCTTCAGTACCCCGACCAAACTGCAAAGACAGATGCGCAGGTCCGTGAGCAAACGGTGTCACTCGCTAACAGTACTGACGGAAGCCAAACAATTGACAGATCAGTTGATTGGGAACCCTCAACGGCCACAGTCGCGTTCATTGGCTCAGGTAATTATTCCACTGCCGTGCTCATCCCAGCGTTCAAGGCAGGCGGTGCGCGCATGAAGACAGTCGCGTCTGCTGGTGGTGTGAGCGGCGTCCACGCTGGCCGAAAATTCGGCTTTGAGGCCACAACTACTGACACCGCAAGCGTATTCGCTGACCCCGCGATCAATGCTGTCGTCATCACGACGCGCCACGACAGTCACGCATCGTTGGTTTGCAAGGCACTCCGAGCAGGCAAACACGTGTTTGTTGAAAAGCCATTGGCGCTACGCCTTGATGAGATTGCAGACATTCAACAAGCACATGCAGAGGCACGGGCAGCAGGTGGTAACCCGATCGTCATGGTTGGCTTTAACCGGCGGTTCGCCTCTCAGGTGCAGCGCATTCATCAACTCCTTCGTGGCGTGACAGGTCCGAAGAGTTTTATTATGACAGTCAATGCCGGTGCCATTCCCGCTGAGCACTGGACACAGGATCGCCAATCAGGCGGTGGGCGCATTGTTGGTGAGGGTTGCCACTTCATCGACCTCATTCGTTTCTTGGCAGGTTCACCTATCTCGGCAATTGATGTGTGCACGATGGACTCCGGCACGGGCGACACTGTTTCGATTCAACTGGCCTTCCATGATGGGTCGATCGGCACCGTGCACTACTTTGCTAATGGCACCAAGGCGTTCCCCAAGGAGCGGCTTGAGGTGTTCGCTGCGGGCCGCGTGTTGCAGCTAGACAATTTCCGTAAATTGCGAGGCTTTGCTTGGCCGGGATTCCGAAAGATGAATCTATGGAGCCAAGACAAGGGCCAGAAGGCCTGCGCTAAAGCATTCATCGATGCAGTTCAAGAAGGACGTGGCTCCGCCCCCATCCCATTTGAAGAGATTATTGAGGTCGCCAAGGCGAGTATTGAGGCGGCCGACTTTCCGAGGAACCGACCGTGAAGACAGTGCTTGTTGACATCATCGCCGGAGCGCGACCAAATTTCATGAAGATCGCGCCCATCATTCATGCCATTGAAGCGCGGAAAGCGCAGGGCGGCCCGGTGCGATTTCGGCTTGTGCATACCGGACAGCATTACGACGAAAAGATGTCCGGCGACTTCTTCAAGCAGCTCGGCATCCCCGCACCAGATGTGAATCTTGAGGTCGGCTCAGGCACGGCCGCCGAGCAGACTGCTGGCATCATGATCGGGTATGAGAAGTTGCTTACCGAGCGCAAGCCGGACCTTTGCCTGGTCGTTGGTGACGTCACATCCACTATGGCATGCGCCATTGCAGCGCAAAAACTTTGGGTAAAGGTTGCCCACGTGGAGGCTGGTATCCGCTCAGGTGATTGGTCGATGCCAGAGGAGATCAATCGACTGGTCACCGATTCGATTACCAATATGTTCTTCACCACAAGCGAAGTGGCAAACGAAACATTGCGGCGTTCAGGTGTGCCAGAATCCGCGATTCACTTTGTGGGCAACACCATGATCGACACATTGCTATCGAACATGGATCGATTGCGGCCGCCGCCGTTCTGGGCCGAGCATGGCCTTGAGGCGGGAAAATATTTTGTGATGACGCTGCATCGACCAGCCAATGTTGACTCGGGGAACACCTTCCAACGCATGCTTGACGCCATCTCGGCGGGCACTCGCGGCGAGAAGGTTGTGTTCCCGGTGCATCCGCGTACCGCGAAGACCATTCGCGATGGCGCCAAGGTCCCTGCGAATATTCTCTTGGTGGATCCGCAGCCTTATCTTGAATTTAACTACATGGTGAAGCACGCCAAGGCAGTCATCACAGACTCGGGCGGAATTACTGAGGAAACCACCGTCATGGGCGTGCCGTGCATGACGCTTCGGAGCAGTACTGAGCGACCTGAGACCGTTACCCTTGGCACTAATGAGTTGTTAGGAATCGATCCCGCTGCGCTTGGTCCGGCGCTGAACCGCCTATTTGCGGGCGAGTGGAAGCACGGGTCAGTACCGCCGCTGTGGGATGGCCACACCAGCGAGCGAATCGTAGAAATCTTGGAGCGGGTATTAGCTGCCTGATGCACGGCCCCGCTGCGATGCTCCGGCTTTGGCACACCGTGCGTCACCTGAAGTTTGTACAGGTGTACGGGAGGGCGCGCTTTCGGTTGGCGCGGCCCCGACCGGACATGAGTCCCGCGCCAGCCGTGCGACTTCATGACGGATCTTGGGTGATGCCCGCTGCGCGCCGTGCGAGCATGGTTGGTCCATCGACACTGCGGTTGCTCTATGTAGAACGTTCGGTTGACAGTTGCGGCTGGGACGACCCCTCCATTGCAAAGTTGTGGAGGTACAACCTTCACTACTTCGACGACTTGCTCGCGGATGGCGCATCCACGCGCACCACTTGGCATCGGGCATTCATGTCGCGATGGGTCCGGGAGAATCCGCCAGCTTCGGGCACCGGTTGGGAGCCTTATCCGACCTCGCTTCGTATTGTCAATTGGGTGAAGTGGACACTTGCTGGAAATGACTTGCCGGTTGAGTGTGTTCAAAGCCTAGCCATTCAGGCGCGTTGGCTCCGTCAGCGTTTGGAATGGCACCTCCTTGGAAACCACCTGTTTGTAAATGCGAAAGCGCTGGTGTTTGCTGGGTGTTTCTTTGATGGCCCGGAGGCCGACGCATGGCTAGCCGAAGGGTTATCGATTCTCCGCGTTCAGATTCCAGAACAGATCCTTGCTGATGGTGGGCAATTTGAGCGCAGTCCGATGTACCACGCGTTGGCGCTTGAGGACATGTTGGACCTTGAGAACCTTGCACGAATGTTCCCCACTCGTTCCGTCAGTTGGCGTGGCATGGTTCAGGACCGCATCGCATCAATGCGTCATTGGCTTGGCGTGATGTGCCATCCGGATGGTGAGGTCTCGTTTTTCAATGACAGTGCAATTGGTGTTGCACCGGCTCCCGCAGAATTGGACGCCTACGCACAGCGCCTCGGTCTGGGAGTCATTCCACAGCTCGGTGATGGATGCACCCTCCTCGCTGAAAGTGGTTTCGTGCGCATGCAGGCGGGCCCCGCGGTGGTGATCGCTGACGTTGGTCCGGTTGGCCCTGACTATTTGCCGGGGCACGCGCACGCGGACACGCTTTCTTTCGAACTCTCCTTGGATGGCAAACGCGTCTTGGTGAATTCCGGAACCTCGGAGTATGGCATCGGTGCTGAGCGCCTACGCCAGCGTGGGACAGAGGCGCACAACACTGTTACGGTCGGCGGCCACGATTCCTCCGAGGTGTGGGGCGGCTTCCGCGTCGCACGCCGTGCCCAGCCGGTTGACCGAGTAATCAACTCCGATGGGGACCCGATTTGCGTGTCTTGTTCGCACGATGGGTTTGCGCGGCTTGCTGGGCGTCCGATCCACCGCCGCGACTGGACACTTACGCCAACGGGCCTGACGGTGACCGACACGATCGTTGGTCCCGGTGAGGGTCGCTCATTTTGGCACTGGATGCCAGGTATCCACGTGTTGCCGGGATCCCCGATCGCGCTTGCCGACCGTTCCTTGCGCGTTTCAGTGAATGGCGCAGTGTGGTCGACCGCCTCCAGCACCTGGCATCCGGAATTTGGCGTCTTGATGTCTAATGAACGTTCGTGCGCGGAATTTTCCGAACGCAGCTGCACCGTTTGCTTGGACTGGACCTGACGTGCACATTCTCTTCCTCACTGACAATTTCCCGCCCGAGGTCAACGCGCCA